>JADLGX010000431.1 GCA_020849095.1 Candidatus Eiseniibacteriota bacterium | reverse complement strand
TCGTCGCCGGCCGTGATCGCCTCTCGTTGCTTCACAGGGGTCATGGTCACCTCCAGTTCTCCGCCCATGCCTCATCGTTCATCGGCAATCTACGATAAGAACGGGAGCCCGCGCCAGACAAGTTTCTGTCAGGTGAGGTCATCAGCAGGGGGCGGGGGCGAAATCGCGACGAGGGCGAGAGCGCGGGGACGGGACGTTCGGGAGGTGGGGGGAGCGACGGGTACCTGGTCGCGATTTCGTCCCCGTCCCCTGCGGTCCTCGGCGTCACATGAGAGGCCAGCAGCTTCACCGGCGAGGGGCCCCGGCTGGCGAAGAAAGACGCGATGGCTAATGCTGCGGACATGATCGAACTACTGGTAGAGCAACCGCTGGTGCTGCTGTTCGGCGTGCTCGCCCTCGGCTTCGCGGCGGGACGGGTGAAGATCGGCGGCGTGTCGCTCGGCGTGGCGGCCGTGTTGTTCGTGGGGCTGGCCGCCGGCGCGCTCGACCCGCGACTGCAGCTGCCCGAGATCGTTCAGCGGTTCGGGTTGGTGTTGTTCGTGTACACCGTCGGTGTGGCGTCCGGCCCCGGGTTCTTCGCGTCGTTCCGGCGGCGCGGACTGCGCGATGCGTCGTTTGCCATGGGCATGCTGGCGTTCTCGGCGCTCGTCGTCGTGGTCGCGTTCAAGCTGTTCGGGTTCTCGGCGGCGCGGGCGGGCGGGCTCTTTGCCGGCGCGCTCACCAATACGCCGGCGCTGGCCGGAGTCATCGAACGGCTGCGCGACGTGGCGCACGGCGACGAGAGGCTGCTCGCCGATCCCGTCGTGGCCTACTCGCTCGCGTACCCCATGGGCGTGCTCGGGATCATCATCGTGCTCGCCATGGCGCGCGAACGCTGGAAGAAGGAGCTGGCGCTTTCCAAGCGCGGCAACACGCTCGACGTGCACAGCGTGCGCGTGCTGGACCCGGCCGCCTGCACCATGCCGCTCAACAAGCTGATCAAGCAGCGCGGATGGCGCGCGGTGTTCGCGCGGCGCCGGCGCGGCGCCGAGATGGACGTGATGCACGCCGACCAGCCGCTGCAGGTGGGCGACCTCGTCACCATCGTCGCCACGCCCGACGAGATCGCGCGCATCGCCGACGAAATCGGCGAGCCGGCCGAGGAGCAGATCGAACTCGACCGCTCCGATCTCGACTTTCGCCGCATCTTCGTTTCCGACCCGGCCACCGCCGGGCGGCCGCTGCGCACGCTCGAGCTGATGAAGCGCTTCGGCGCGCTCGTCACGCGAGTGCGCCGCGGCGATCTCGACCTGCTGCCCGAGTCCAACATGACGCTGGAGCTTGGCGATCGCGTGCGCGTGCTGGCCGAGCGATCGCGCATGAAGGAAGTGGCGGCGTTCTTCGGCGACTCGTACCGCGCGCTGGCCGAGGTGGACGTGTTGTCGTTCGGCATCGGCATCGCGGCCGGACTGCTGCTGGGCCTCATTCCCATTCCGCTGCCGGGCGGCGGCTCGTTCCAGATCGGCATGGCAGGCGGTCCGCTGCTGGTGGGGCTCGCGCTGGGCGCGCTCGGGCGTTCGGGGCCGGTCGTGTGGCAGCTGCCGTTCAGCGCCAACCTCACGCTACGCCAGATCGGCATCACTCTGTTCCTGGCCGGAGTGGGCACGCGATCGGGCTGGGTGTTCTCGCAGGCGCTCGGCGATCCCGGCGCGATCAAGCTGGTGCTGGCCGGCGCGGTGGTGACCATGTCCACCACCAGCGTCGCGCTGCTGGTGGGGCGCAAGCTGCTGCGCATTCCGGCGGCCAAGCTGTTCGGCATGGTGACAGGCATCCACACCCAGCCGGCGGCGCTCGCCTTTGCCACCGAGACGGCCGGCGATGACGGCCCCAACGCGGGCTACGCCGCGGTGTTTCCCTTTGCGACTATCGCCAAGATCCTGCTGGCCCAGCTGCTGGTCGAAATCCTGCGCTGAGCGAGGGGTTTCGGGGGCGGTTGGAGCGCCGTTTCGGGGCCCGGTATGGGCGTTGACCCTGCTTTGAGCGCCCTCCTATACTCCCGCCCGCTCACGACACGCCGTGCGGCCTGCCTTCCGTCCATACCTCGCAGGGACCGCGCTCACTCCGAACCTCCCAACCGGAGACATCCCGCATGGAAACCACGCAGACGCTGGTGAACACGTCCGTCAAGAACGGCGTGATGACGATCGAACTGTCGTTCGATCCGGGCAACTGCTACACGCACGAGATGATGGTCCAGCTCGACTCCGCGATCCTCAAGGCGCGCTTCGACAACGACGTGCAGGCCATCGTCATCCGTGGCGCGGGCGAGAAGTTCTTCTGCGCCGGCGCCGACATCAACATGCTCAAGAAGGCCGATCCCACCTTCAAGTACTACTTCTGCCTGCACGCCAACGAGACGCTCAACCGTTTCGAGCACACGCCCAAGATCGTCATCGCGGCGCTCAACGGTCACACGGTCGGCGGCGGTCTCGAGATCGCCATGGCGGCGGACATCCGCATCGCGCGCAAGGGCTCGGGTAAGGTCGGCCTGCCCGAGGTGAACCTGGGCGTGCTGCCGGGCACGGGCGGCACGCAGCGCCTGGCCCGCCTGGTCAACAAGTCGCAGGCCATCGAGTTGATGGTGACCGCCGAGATCTTCGGCTTCGAGAAGGCCGCCGAGCTGGGCATCGTGAACCAGGTGTGGGAGACCGCGACGGCGCAGGAGTTCTTCGACAAGATCCAGGCCTACGCCGAGTCGTTCTGCCCGCCGAACAAGGCCAGCAAGGCCGTCGGCCGCATCAAGCGTTCGGTGCAGTCCGGCGCCGATCTGCCGTTCGAGAGCGCGCTGGCCGTGGAGCGCGAGCTGCAGCAGCTGCTCTTCCAGGGCGAAGACGCCAAGGAAGGCCTGGCCGCGTACATCGAGAAGCGCCCGGGCAAGTTCACGGGCAAGTAGTTCGCGTCACGAAGCAGAGCTGCAAAGCGAAGCCCGCGGTCTCGATGGAAGAGGCCGCGGGCTTTCGCGTGGGTGAAGGTGCAGGAGAGAGTCCCTACCGAATGACCACCAGTCTCGCCGTGGCGTGATTCGCGCCCTGCGAGAGCCGCAGCCAGTAGATGCCGGGCGCGAAGGCGCTGGCCTCGTGGAAACGCGCGGTGTGGTTGCCCGGCGCGAGCGCGCCGATATCACGCCATGCAGCGCGCCGGCCCGCCAAGTCGAGCAGCTCGAGCGCGCCCTGGCCGCGGGCGGCGAGCGAGAAGGCGACGGACAGCTCGGAAGCGCGCGCGGGATTCGGGCGCGCACCGGCCAGCGCGAAACGCGCGGCGGCGGGAACGTCCACCCATTCGGCGGTGACGACAACCTGCCCCGCAGCGTTCACCAGGCGATAGGCGTAACGCTGGCCGGGCTCGACGGTGGCGTCTTCGTACACGAGCTGGTCGGCGTCCAGGCTTGTGGCGTTGCCGAGCGCGCTCCAGTCGGAGCCATCCTCGCTGCGCTGTACGATGAAGGTGGCCTGCGACGCGCCAGTGCCCCACCACGAGAGCCGCACGCGATCGCTGCTCGACTCAACCGTGCGCATGGCGAGCTGCGTGGGAACGAGGCCGTCACGGACCAGCTTCTGGGCGCGGATGCTGCCGTCGATGCCGCCGGTGGCATTGAAACGCAGGTCTGACCAGACCGTGATGGCATTTCCGGCGCCATCGGAACAGATATCCATCTGGTCCTGCAGGGACTCGGTGATGTCCACGAGCCGCGTGCCGGAGGGCGCCCAGCCGGGCGCGGCGGTGCCGGTCCCGAGCATGTGATGCGCGTAGCCGTAGCCATAGGTGTCGTTGTGCCATGCCACGTAAGCCCCGCCTGCTCCGTCGGACGCGGGTTTGGGGTCCAGTCCTTCACCCGGCAGCGAGCTGACCAATGCTCCGTTCACGGGCCAGCCGGGAGCCACCTGCCCGTTGCCGAGTATTCGCTGCATGAAGATCTCGCCCCAGCGATTGCGAGAGTCGGCCCATGCCATCAGCGCGCCACCGGTGCCGTCGGGGCACATGCGCGGGTACCACTGGACGCCGGGAGAGACGCAGATCGGCGTGCCGTCGAGCGGCCAGCCCTCCGCGTGTGTCCCGTCAGGCTTGATGCGGGCGGCGTAGATGTCGCCGTAGGGCACCATGATGTCGGTGCCGGGCGGGCGTTCGCGATCGTCGTCCCACGTGAGAACGAGTCCGTGCTGGTCATCGGAGGTGGCGTCCACCAGGAACTGGTGGGAATCCACCGGACAGACTCGAAGGCCATCGACCGGCCATCCCGGCGAGATCGCGCCGAAGGACGTCACTCGCTGCACGAAGACCTGGAAGAAGCCGGTATTCCGAGTGTCATTCCAGACGATGTACGCGCCGCCGAGTCCATCGCTGACGACTTTTCGCAGCACGTGGTACCCCGGGCCGAATCCGACTGCGATGCCGCTGTCGGGCCAGCCTGGTGCGACAGCGCCACTCTCGAGAAGGCGAAGCACTCGGCAGTCGCCGCCATCGAACGAGGAGCCGGTCTCCTGGTAGCTCATCCAGGTCACAATGATGCCGTGCTGCCCATCACTACAGACCTTCGCATCACTTTCGTCCCACTCATTGGCAGCGTACGGGACGCCCGCCGCAGGCCATGAGGGATGTGGCAGCCCGTCCGAGCCAAATCGAAGCGCGTAGGAATCTCTGCCCCCGTCGACCAGCACCTTGTTGACGAACCACCCGATATAGACTCCGCCTGCTCCATCGGGCAGCATCCACTCGAACGCCTCATCGGCGCTGGTTGTGCACGCGGGCATACCGCCAAGCGCCCAGCCGGGCCTCAGTTGGCCGGCTGGCGTGAGCGCTTGAAAGTAGCAGTCAGACCAGCGAGAAGAGAGGCTACGCCGGTCTTCCCAGGCAATGAAAAGGTCTCCGGTAGATCCGGCCGCAACTTGAGGGATTGAAACTCGTCTCCCCGACACCCATGTGCCGGTCGGATCCCACGCCATGATCGCTGAGAGCGCGAGCGACAGGATGAACTGGGCGGTCAGCATTGGCTACCCGCCGAACGAGAAATTGCGCACATCGATACATGGGTGACGATGCCGCTCATGCCAGTAGTGCAAATAAAGATGTTGACATTCCCGTGGGGGTATACATTCTGCGCGTATGTCGGACGCCTGTCGTCCATCCACCAGCGACCGACGACAACCGGAAGGAGACCGCCATGCACGGTGCTCGGTTCATTCCGGCGATCAGCCCCACACACCCTGCGCGCTCGCATCCGCATCGCCGCCCGATGCTGCGCGGCGCTGACGTCTGGGCTTCCGACTCGATGGGGACGCGCCTCCACAGCTACCTCTACTGGTGAGAGTGTCGGCACGGGCTGAGCGTGAACACGACCGAGTTCCCCGGCGCGCTGCCAGGCTGGAAGCCGAGGCCAATGCGGACGCAATGGAACAATGATGGGGTCGGCGCTCACGCCATTGCCACTGAATTCCGAGCTGGACCCTGGTCCAGGCGCACGCGCCGCGGGCTGATGGCCGCGCCGGGCGTTTATCAGGTGAGGCTGACGGCGGGGGCGAATGTCGCCACGCGGTCGGTGGTGATCCTTCCGTAGCTGAGGACTATCGACGGCCCGGGGTCGAGTCGCGTTCCCGGGCCGTCGTATTGTTCGGTGCCAGCGACACGTGACGCACGATGCGGCGCCACCTGGCTTGACGAATCCCGCGCCCATCCGCACCCTGCCCGCCACCTATGGTTCTCGATCCCCCTGCTGCCGAAGCCGTCGAAGCCGCCCGCGCCATGGGCAATGCCGCCCGCCGCGCCCGCGTCGTGGTGGTCCTGCCCGCGTACAACGCGGGCGAGACGCTGCGCAAGACGTACGCCGACATCCCGCCGGGCTGGGTTGACGAGTCCATCCTCGTGGACGACTGCAGCAAGGACGACACGGTGGCCGTGGCGCAGTCGCTCGGCATTCACGTCATCCAGCACGTGCAGAACCGCGGCTACGGCGGCAATCAGAAGACCTGCTACGCCGAAGCGCTGCGCCGGGGCGCGGACATCGTGATCATGCTGCACCCGGACTACCAGTACGACCCGCGCCTCGTGCCCATGATGATCCTGCCGCTGCAGTTGGGGCTACTCGACGTCATGCTGGGCTCGCGCGTGCGCACGCGCCGCGAATGCCTGGAGTCGGGCATGCCGCTCTACAAGTACCTCGGCAACCGCTTGCTCACGTTCATCGAGAACATCGGGCTGGGGCAGAACCTGAGCGAGTTCCACAGCGGGTTCCGCGCCTATCGCCGCGAGGTGCTCGAAACGCTGCCGCTCGAGAACTTCTCGGACGACTTCGTGTTCG
>JADLGX010000430.1 GCA_020849095.1 Candidatus Eiseniibacteriota bacterium | reverse complement strand
TCCTGCGCGAGTTCTTCGCCACGTTCGTCGAGTTCTTCGCCAAGCCGCGCATCCTGGTGCTGCTGTCGTTCCTGCTGCTCTACCGGCTCGGCGAGGCGCAGCTGGTCAAGCTGGTCTCGCCGTTTCTCCTGGATGCGCGCGCCGACGGCGGGCTGGGGCTGAGCACCACGCAGGTGGGCTTCGTGTACGGCACGGTGGGGATCATCGCGCTCACGCTGGGCGGCATCACCGGCGGGTTCGTGGTGGCGCGCGACGGGCTCAAGCGCTGGCTGTGGCCCATGCTGTTCGCGATCCACCTGCCCGACGCCATCTTCATCTACCTGGCCTACGTCCAGCCCACCCACGTCGCGATCATCCAGCTGGGCGTGGCGATCGAGCAGTTCGGCTACGGGTTCGGGTTCACCGCCTACATCATGTACATGATGCTCATCGCCAAGGGCGAACGGCAGACCGCGCACTACGCCATCTGCACGGGATTCATGGCGCTCGGCATGATGCTGCCCGGCATGTGGAGCGGCTGGCTGCAGGACCAGATCGGCTACCGGCACTTCTTCGTGTGGGTGATCGTGGCCACGGTGCCGAGCTTCCTAGTGACCGCGCTGCTGCCGCTCGACCGGGACTTCGGGAAGAAGGCGGCGGACTGACGAGTACGCCCGTGCGACGAATCAGCGCAGGCTGAACTTCACTGGGCAACCGGTCCACATGGCAACAGGTCTTCCCTGCCGCAGCGCCGGCTTGAACCTCCACTGACGAGCTGCCACCAGCGCCGCCTCGTCCAGCCCCCGGATCGAGCGCTTGATGCGCGCCTCGCGTACGCGCCCCGCCGTGTCGACGAGCACGGCGACCAGCACGATTCCCTGCGTCCTCCGGATGATGGCTTCGGCGGGGTACTTCGGTTCGACACGCGAGATCGCTTCGGGCACTTCGTCCGCGAACACGAACTCGCCGTATGCGGGGAGGGCAGCCGTATCTGGCCGCCGGACGCGGGCTGCACGCGAAGAAGGCGCGGCAGGGGCCGTCGGGAGCCGCCGCCACCGTTCGGCCTGGCTCGGCGAGGCGCTGAAGCTCTCGGCGAGAGTAGCCGTGAGCGTGGAGTCGTTCACGTACGCCAGTCGCAACAGGCGATGGCCGCCAGATTCGTCCGCAGTCGGCCGATGGCGAAGGAGTGCCGTGCACACGGAGTCGTCGACGAACCCAACGGCTTCGAGCCAACCGGCCCGGCGAATGGCGAGCGCCCCCTCCATTCGTTCCGGCGCTTCGATGAGGCGAACCTGGCTCGAGGGAGCCGCCCAGAGACCCTCGAAGTGCCGTGGCAAAATCCCCCGGCCCTCTGTCGGGGTCGCCGCCACGACTGTCGTCAGCAGCATCGCCGAAACCACCTGACTCGCGAAAACCCTCATGAGGCTCCCTTTGCCGCTCAGCTCCGGGATCACGGCCGCCGATCGGGGGGCACGGCACGCGAGGAGCATCGGGGTGTGCGGCGCTCCCCGTCAATCGAGCGTTCGCCCCAGCACCACCATGCGCTTGTCCGGCACGCGCAGCGTGACCGCGTAGCCGCGCGATTCGAACAGGGCGATGAGCGCGGTGTTGGACTCGGCCGTGTACGTCTCCATCTCGCGCATGCCCGCCTCGCGCAGCCACGCTTCGCCGCGGGCTACGAGCGCCGCCGCGACACCCGCGCGCCGCGCCTCGGGCGCCACGTACGTGGTCGAGAACAGCCCGAACTCGCGGCCGGCGGCGTCCTGTTCCACGCGGACGATGCAGTGGCCGCTGACCTCGCCCCCGGGCGCGATCGCGACGAACACCCGCCCCTGGCAGCGTTCCGGGTCCAGATGAAAGCGAACGCGATCCTCGAGCCACTCGCGCGTGTACAGCGTGCCGCCCTCGCGCTCGCCAAGCACCTCGATGAGCGTGAGCTTCATGCGCGCGGCGACCAGCGCGATCTCATCCGCGGAATCCGGATCGATGGGGCGAACGACGTGTGCGCTTGGTTCGGGCATGTGCGGCGTCCCCTCCCGTTCGTGCGGCGACCTGGCGGTGAGGCTATCACGCGGGGGGCACCGCCCCAGCAACGCCACGCGGCGGGTGAGCGCGCCGGCGGCCGTGCGCGCCTGCACCTGGACCGCGACTTCGGCAAGAAGGCGGCGGACTCAGGCGTACGGCTCGTGAAGATTCTCGTTGACTGGATTTCGCGAGCATCGAACGCGCGAGCACGAGTGGAGCAAGAGCACGCGCGCATTCGCCCGTCGCTCCCCCGGCACGGCCGATCACAACGAAGTCCGCGAAAGTTTTCGTCGCAGCGCGATTAGCGCAGCAAACGGGCACGCACGGCGCTCGCGAAGGCGCGTGATACAAGACGAGTGCGTCCCCGTACCCCCGCGCCGCCAGACTCGCCCCCGGCGTGAGCTGTTCGGATGACCGACTACCTGCTGAACTCCGTGCCCGACTCGATCGTGCTGCGCGATCTCGCCTCGCACGACCACCGGCAGAAGGACGCCGATGCGCTGCTCATTGCCCACATTGCCGTGGTGGACGAGCGCCGGCTGTACCTGGGGCTGGGTTACTCCTCGATGCTCGAGTACTGCGTGGCCGTGCTCAACCACACCGAGGACTCCGCGCTCAAGCGCATCCGGGTGGGTCGAGCGGCAAGGCGCTTCCCCGCGCTGTTCGTCGCCATCGCCGACGGCCGGCTGCACCTGAGCGGAGCGCTGCTGCTGGCGCCGCACCTCACGCCCGACAACGCGCTCGAGCTGATCGCCGCTTCGTCGCGCCAGTCCAAGCTCGCCATCGAGCGCCTGCTCGCAGAGCGCTTCCCGCGTCCGGACTTCGCCTCCTGCATCACGCCGGAGCTTTCCGGCAACCAGGTGGCCCCGGGGCCACCAGTCCCATGCGAATCGCTCGCCCCGGCCGTTTCGACGGAGCCACTCCCCTCGCACTCGCGAACCACTCCGCTCTCGCCGGGACGGGTCGGCTGGCAGACCACGGTGGACGACGAGACGCAGGCGCTGCTCGACGAGTTCCAGGCGCTCATCAGCCACTCGGCGCCGTCAGCCGGCATGGCCGAGCTGCTCAAGCGCGCGCTCACGATTGCAGTGGCGCATGAGAAGAAGCGCCGGTTCGCCGTTGGCGCGAAGGGCCGCTCCAAGGTCGTCGCCGCCAAGGGCCGCGACATTCCCGACTCCCTGCTGCGCGAGGTGTACGTGCGCGACGGCGGCCGCTGCACGTTCACCGGGCCGGACGGCCATCGCTGTGGATCCCGACGCAAGCTCGAGGTGGATCACGCGAAGCCCGTCGCGCTGGGTGGCGCCACCACGCTCGACAACCTCCGCCTGCTCTGCCACGGGCACAACCGGTTCGAGGCCGAGCGCGTGTTCGGCAAAGAGCACATGCAGC
>JADLGX010000429.1 GCA_020849095.1 Candidatus Eiseniibacteriota bacterium | reverse complement strand
CTTGTCGAACTGCTTCGCGAACGCCGCCCACGCCCGGCGGCCCGCGCCGGAAATGGCGGGGTCGCGCGCGGCGGCGCCCAGCTCGGCCAGGAAGCGCGCGGCGCGCGCGTTGTCGTCGAACGGGCGCGGCGAGCGGCGCGACTTGCCATAGCGCTCGCCGGCGAACTCCTCGCGGAACCCGCCCTTGGCGCCGTCCTCGAAGTTGGCGCACACGAGCAGCCCCAGCGCGCGCGCGCGCACGAGGTCGGTGTCGCGCCCCGCGGCGCGCCAGGCAAAGAGAAGCGCGCGGCCCATTTCGCACTGGTCCACCAGCAGCGAAGGCTCGCGCACCTTGCCCCACACGTCCTTGCGCACCAGTCCCAGCTGTTCGTCGCGGCACACCGCCCAGACGCGGTCGAGGCTCTTCCAGCCGAACGCGCGCCGCGTGAAGTCCGCGTCGCGCACGCCCAGCCGCCACCACGCCTGCAGCGCGAAGCCGTTGGACTCGGGCTCCAGGTCCTGCGAGCCGCCCTGCCCGGTGAGGAATCCGCCGCGCGGCTCGATCAAGACGCGCTCGAAGTAGTCGATCACCCGGCGCTCGGCGTTGCCCGCGGCGCCCGGAGAGCGCACGAGCAGTTCGAGCCGGCGCGCGTTGGGAATCGTGAGCTTCTCGAAGCTCGTGTGCCCGGGATCGCGGTCCTTGATGCTGGTCACGTAGCCGCCGCCCACGGTGTCGAGCAGCGCCCGCGTCCACGCCAGCGTGAAGCGAGCCCGGCGCGCCGCGAGTGAATCGCCGTCGCGCCCGCGCGCCACGGCCAGCTCGATCGCCGCCTCGCACGGCGTGCCGTCGCGGCGCACGAACCCGCCGCGCGCGCTGTCGAACGCCGCCATGGCGAGCGCCGACAGCCGCTCGTACAGCGCTCGGTCGGCAACGGAGTCCGGCGCGGGGGAAACGAACTGCGCCCGCGCCGGGCCGGCGGTGAAGCCGGCCGTCAGCGCGAGCGCGAGTGCGAGGAAGCGGTGGCGCGTCGGCCTCAAGGTTTGAGCACCGCCAGCAGGTTGGGCAGCGCGGTGACGAGCGCGATCACCACGCCCATCAGGCTCTCACCCGCGATGATGCCGGAGGACACCGGCACGGTGTAGCGCTCGTGCCAGTCCTTGGCGTACTTGGAAAGGAACAGCGCCAGGCAGGCGCCGATGAACATGGAGATGGAGTTGAACCCGTTGATCGTGAACGCCAGCCCCATGCCGGTGGCCGACGGAATGAACTTCTTCTGGTTCGGGAAGCGCATTTCGAGCAGCGGCAGGAGGATGCCGGCGATGCTGCCGATGAGCAGTCCCCAGCGCGCCGTGATCGGCAGCGCGCCGACGCCCTTGGAGAGCAGTTCGGCCACGCCGCGCCACACCAGCGCCGCGGGGGCCGGCCACTTCTCGCCGCCCAGCGCCGAGGCGTCCGGAATGAGGATGAAGTACACGGGCACCACCACGAGCGAGCCCGCCATGACGCCAAAGAACTGCGCCAGGAACTGGCGGCGCGGATTGGCGCCGAGCAGGTAGCCGCTCTTGAGATCGGTGAGCAGGTCGCCCGCGTGGCTGGTGGCGCCGGCCGTGATGTTGGCGGTCATCAGGTTGGTGGGAATGTTGCCCGGCGCGATGGCGCCGAACGTGAGCTGGGTGATCTTGGACAGCGGGCCGACGGGCGTGATGTCGGTCTCGCCCGTCGCGCGCGTGGACACCACCACGAGCAGGAACGTGGCGAGCACGGCGATGATGCCCATCCAGTACTGGATGTGGAACAGGTGGTGGCCCAGCAGCACGGCGCCCGCGCCGCAGCCCACGTAGCCGGCCACGAACCACGAACCGGGCACCTCGATCTTGTCCATCGGGTCGTCGGCGTTGGCCTTGCGCCCCATGAACTGCGCGATCGTGCTGAACGCGCGAATGACCGACTTCCAGTTGAGCGCGAACAGCAGCAGGCCCGAGGTGACCATCATGGGAACGCCGATCCACAGCGACCACGACGAGATCTTGCGGAACGTGGGCGACTCGATCACGCCGGCGTTGAGGAAGATGGGCGCCAGCACCACGTAGTTGATGACCGCGCCCAGCATGAGGCTCCACGCCTGGCGGAAGCTCATGATGGCGCCCGAGGCGACGAACAGCAGCGAGCCCTCGAGCGACATGGTCACCTGGTTCAGGTGCAGGACGCCGTCCTTGTAGGGCACCAGCGGGATCCACGACGTACCCCACACGGACTCGATGCGCGGCAGCTTGAGCCAGGGTGCCTTCTCGGGCCAGAACAGGCCGCGGATGGGCGCCCACGTCGGGGCGCTCGCGATCTCGGCCGTCTTCATGAACGCCAGGTCGCCGGCGTCGCGCAGCCACGTGACCGCCAGCCCGAGCAGCCCCGACAATCCCAGCGCGCGCGCCTGCAGCGCGGCCTCGGGCCCGCCCGAGTGCAGCGCGGTCAGCGTGGTGGCGGCCGCCTTGCCCGAGGGGAACGGCAGCTGCTCGATGTTGATCATCTGGCGCTTGGTGGGAATGGCCAGGAACACGCCGAGCCCCGAGATGACCGCGACCCAGGGGATCAGCGCCATGCAGCGGTCGCCGAAGCTGGCGGGAATGGCCGTCGCGCTGAGCATCATGAGCGCGGGGATGGCGTTGACCAGCCCGGCGCTGGTCATGGAGCCGCCCGCCGAGGCGGTGGACTGCATGCAGTTGTTTTCCAGGATCGAGTAGTGGTTGTCCGGCCAGATCCAACGGAAGAACCCGCCGATCACCGGCACCTTGTGCATGCGCACCAGCAGCGGCCCGATCGTGGACTGCAACGTCTGGAAAGTGACGTAAGCCAGTACGCACGAGGTGATTGCGACCCCCATGCTCCAGCCGGCCTTGAGCCCCACGTACACGTTGGAGCACACCATCACCATGCCCAGGAGCATGCCCATGATCACGGCCCGGGCGGTGAACTGCTTCATCTTGTCGCCCTGGTAGACGTTCTCGAACCAGTGCCGCTCGATTTCGTCCGGAGTCATCGGGTGTGCGGTTTTGGCGGGTTCGGGCGTTTCAGACACGGAGGGCCCCTCGGAAGTGTGCGGCATTCGGAATGGAGGATGATTCCGGCCCCACAGTGTCCGAGCGGCCCGTTTGGCCGCAAGTGAGAACTGCCCGGCGCGGAATCCACGCCCCGGCCGGTCGCAGCAAGTTGTGATGGACTCCGGCCCGCGGCCGCGCCACGATTGTGGGGCGCCACGGGTACCCATTCTCCCCGTGACGAGAGCCCCAAAGCGTCGTCCAACGGATACGTCCCACTTCACCGCATCCGTTTCCCCTCCGCCCCGAGGCCCCTCCATGCGCCAGCTACGCGTCTTCCTGCTGCTCGCCGCCGTCCTGCTCGTCACCTCGACGGCCGCCCTCGCCCAGACCATCTCGATCACCACCGGCATCACGTCGAACACCACGTGGGGCCCGACCGGCACGGTGGTGGGCACGACGTTCTGGGTGAAGAACTCGATCGCGATCAACGCGGGCTCGACGCTCACGATCCAGCCCGGCGTGGTGGTCAAGTTCAGCCCGGGCGCGCAGCTCGCGGTGAACGGCGCCATCCAGGCCGTGGGCACGCTGGCCAACAACATTTATTTCACGTCCATCAAGGACGACAACAACCCGGCGGGTGACACCAACGCCGACGGCAACGCGACCGCGCCCGCGACCGGCGACTGGAACAGCATCCTGTTCGGGGATGCCACCGTGGACGGCTCGTCGGCGCTCACCTACTGCGACATCCGCTACGCGGGCTCCAGCAGCTACGGCGCGCTGACGTTCGCCAGCAGCAGCCACAGCGTCACCAACTGCTTCGTGCGCAAGAGTTACTACGGCATCGACTGCTCGGGCACGGCAGCGCCGACCATCAACAGCACGAGCATCGAGGCCTCGACGCTCACCCCGATCGTGCTCGACTTCACGGCGGCGCCGGTCTTCTCGAGCCTCGTGTTCTCGACCGCGAACAACGGCTACGACGCCATGGGGCTGCGCGGCGCCACGCTGACCACGCCGGCCGTGCTTCCCCAGCGCGG
>JADLGX010000428.1 GCA_020849095.1 Candidatus Eiseniibacteriota bacterium | reverse complement strand
TTCCCGGCGCCTACGGCGACTGGCGCGAACTGCTCGAGCGCGAGAAGCCCGACCTGGTGAGCATCGTGACCCCGGTGTGGCTGCACCACGACATGATGCTGGGCGCGATCGCCGCCGGCGCGCACGTGCACTGCGAAAAGCCCACCGCCATGGACCGCCACCAGGCGCGCACCATGCGCGATGCCGCGCTCGCCGCGAATCGTGTGGCGGGGATCAACCACGAGTTCCGCTTCCTGCCCGCGCGCGCGCTGGCGCTGGAGCAGGTGCGCGCCGGAGCCATCGGCCGGCCGCGCCGCGCCGAGATCCTCGGGCGCTACTCGCTGTGGCACAACGCCGCCTCGCGCGGCATGACGTGGCTGAGCGACGTGGCCAAGGGCGGCGGCATCACCGGCGCGCTGGGCTCGCACCACACCGACTGCCTGCGCACGTTCTTCGGCGAGCCGCGCACCGCGCTGGCCACCGTGCGCGTGGACCAGCCCCGGCGCGGGCCGGTCGAGCCCGGCGGGCCAACCGGCATCGCGACGGCGGACGACGGCTGCACCATCCAGTACGAGTTCGCCGGGGGAGAGACCGCGCTCGTGGACCTGTGCGCGACGTCGCCCTATCGCTGGGAGCGGTTCGAGGTGCACGGCGAGGAGGCGACGCTGCGCTGGGACGAGGGCGGGCTCGAACTGTGGCGCATCGAGCCGGGCAAGGAGCCCGCGCGGGTCGAGGTGCCCGAACGGCTGAAGCTGGAGTCGCGCGAGGGCGACCCCGTGCTGGTGGCGCCGTTCCGGGTGATGGTCGAGCGCCTGCACCGCGCCATCGCGCACGGCGAGCCGCTCACGCCCAGCTTTGCCGCCGACGCCGTGCCCGTGCAGTGCGCGCTCGATGCCGCGCGCGCGTCGGGCGCGGCCGGGCGCAAGGTGGAGGTGGAAGCGGCGGGGTAGGCTGGCGCCGCCCGAGGCTTTGCCGCCGCGGGACACCGGATTCGGGGCGCCGCGCATCCACAGGAGGCGGTCCGGATGGCCCGGTGGCCACCGGAAAGGGCGGTGGCTATACTGCCCGCGTCGATTCAGATGCCTGAACGTGGCGGCCAGAAGGCCAGCGGAACTGCACCCCGGACGGAGGAAAGCATGGCGGATTGGGACGTCATCGCGAAACAGCGGCTGACCGAGGACTGGGCGACCCTGCGCGCGGCCTATCTTCCGCTCAACCAGGCCATGCGCCGCACAGTGGAGTTTCTCGACAAGGGCGGCGGCACCTTTGATGAGCTGCTGGCCGTGGCGCGCGAGCGAGTCGAGGGCATGCTCCACAACCTGACCGCGCTGGCCAACCGGCGTTCGCCGTGGGTGCGCCTGGAGGCCATCCGCAACCTGCGCGTGCTGGCCACCGGACTTCGCGGCGCCGCGTCGGACGATCCGCGCGCGCTGCTGCGCTACCTGTTCGCCATGTCCGAGCTGCTCGGCAACGTGTGGCGCGACGCGCCCACGTCGGCGCGCGTCTCCGAGAACATGGTGCTCGAGGGGCCGCTCGACTTCTGGTTCGGCTGCGACTGCTGCGCCGTGGGCCACCTGCGCCCGGCCGGCCCGGACGATCCGCCCGACCTTCTGCGCGGGCGCGAGGTGCAGCTGATCTGGGACGTGGACGCGCTCTTTGCGTGGACGCTGGACGAGTTCGAGGACTACCTGGCCAGCGAGCGCTACGCGCTGCCCAGCACGCCCAAGGTGGCGGCCAGCGACGAACTGGGGCTGCCCGTGCTCGACGTGCCGTCCGAGGCGCTGCGCAAGGGCAACGAGCTGTTCGGCGGTCAGGGCGGCGGGCTGTACGTGCCGCTCGACCTCAAGTACGTCGAACTGGCCTGAGGGGCGGGGCGACCCGCCCCGCGCGCTTGCCACGGCGCACTGGCAGCCCGTACTGTGTGCCCCGACGCGCGTCGTGGTGATGCGCGAGAACCCACGCCACTCGGGAGCGCCATGACCGCCTACAAGTTCCGTCTCCGCCGCAAGCGCAACAAGCAGACCGCCCAGAAGAAGAAGGCGAAGGAGCGCGCGGCGAAGAAGAATCGCGGCCGCTGAAGCCCAGCGCCGAAAAGCAGGACGCCCGCCTATGGACTGGCGGGCGTTTTCGTTTTCTGCGCGAGTGGGGCGGCACCGGCGGCGCCGCGACTCTCATGCCGCGTCGGTGCGCGGGCGCGGGCGAAGTCCGGACGGCCGGGGCCCGATCGTCGAGTGGGGCGCGGGCTGGCCGGGGAACATTCCCGACGGGCGCGGCATCACCGCCGAGGGCCGGTTGAACATGCTGCTGGCCGACGGACCTGCGCTCGCGGCGAACGGCGGCGCCGCGCCGGCGCTGCGCGAGGCCTCGGTGGCCATCATGCGCGCGGCCATGCTCTCGGCCTGCGGCCCGGCCTTGACCTCGTCGGTGGCGATCGAGATCACGTAGATGCGCTGGTTGTTGCTGTCCACGTCGGCGGGGAACAGGAAGAACCCCTCGCGGTCGGGTGACCAGCTGAGCGTGTAGCCGCACAGGAACTCGCCGTCGCGAAAACGCACCGCGATCTTGCGCCCCTGCGCGGTCTCGTGCGGGCCGGCCACGAAGCCCTTCAGGTCCTGGCGCGCCGGATCGCCGGCGAACGACTTGACGAAGAACAGCGCCTTCAGATTGCGGCAGCGCAGTTCGATCACCTCGCCCGTTCCATCCACCTCCACGTGGAAGCCGGGACGATTGGGCGAAAAGTCGTGCGTGGCGCCCTTGAGGACGCGGCCGTCGAGGTAGCGAGCCACGACGAGATTGTGTATCTGCACGGAGGCTCCAGGAGCGCGGGGGATGTGGTTCGTCCGGGCAAGGTCCCAACCGCCGGATTTCCCATGCGTTGTCGGCAGGAGGGCGG
>JADLGX010000427.1 GCA_020849095.1 Candidatus Eiseniibacteriota bacterium | reverse complement strand
TGCCGACCCCCGGGTCCTTGAGGTAGACCCCCGTCCCCCACGCGAAGGTGGCGGAACTGGCAGACGCACTAGCTTGAGGTGCTAGCGGGGTAACTCCCATGGAGGTTCAAGTCCTCTCCTTCGCACTGAACGATCACGATGGCTTGCGGCGCGACCGTGAAGATCTCGCGCCGTTGAAGCTCGACCTTCCCCGAAATTCTTCCCCGAAACTCTGAAGCACGCGGCGCGGCTGCTGCCGCTGACAAGACCCCTGAGGTGGTTCCGTGCTCGGCCCCTTTGTGGGGGGGCCGAGCTACGAGCGTCTTATGCTTCTCGGCGCCCGGCGACCCCATGAAGGCGAGATACCTCGAGGTGACGTACAGCAGGGGGAAGGCCCTGGCAGCGTACCTGTACTTGCCGCGCGTCACGGATGTTCGGGCGGCGCGGACCGAGCACGGTGGGAATGGGCTCCGAGTGGACTACGACGCCAGCGGGAAACCGATCGGGCTGGAGCTCACGGCGCCCTCGGACGTGACCCGTGCTGACGTGAACGCCGTGCTCGCCCGGATCGGTGAGCCGGAGCTCGCGCCGGAGGAGTGGACCCCGCTCGGAGCTCGGTGAGCTCGGCGACTGCGGAGCGGCTCTGTCGGCCCGTCCGCCCCGCCTTCGCTGTACGCTGGCGAGCGTGTCCCGCCACTTGTCGCTGCTCCTCGGCCTCGCGCTCGGGTGCGCTTCCCCCGCCCAGCCTGCCCAATCCACCACTCCCGTCTCGGTGACGACAGACGTCGAAGCATGCAACCAGGGCAACGAGGAAGCGTGCTGCAGAGCCGGCGCGGACGCGGACAAGGCGGACGAAGCGCGCGCACTGCCGTTTCTTGAGCGATGCTGCCGGGCGTCGAGCATCGCGCCCAAGCGATCCGGAGCGGCTTGTTTGCTTGCGGCATCACATCTCTCCGAAAAATCCGGCGAAGGAGAAACTCGCACTGCGTCGTTGGCGCGGCTGGCGTGCGAGCGCCAGTACGCGGACATGTGCCTCCTCATGGGTGATCTTCACCTGGCCGGAGCCGGCGGGGCTTCGGAAGATCCTGTTCTGGGCGCGACCTACTACGCGAAGGGCTGCGCACTCGGAAACGAGATGAGTTGCCTGAAAGCTGGCGTTGTCTACGACAGCGGACGCGGCGTCGCGGTCGATCTCGTCAAAGCGGCCGATTTCTACCGCCGAGCGTGTGACGACGATGTGGCGCTGGCTTGTAGCATCTTGGGCACCTATTACGACGAGGGCCGAGGCGTCGAGGCAGACCGCGGCAGAGCGGCCAAGCTCTTCGCGCGAGCGTGCTCCGAGAAAGCGCCCGGCGCTTGCGCGAATCTGGGCTACTACTACCTGAGCGGCATCGGCACGCCGCGCGATGACGCGAAAGCCGTCTACTACTCGCGGCTCGGTTGTGATTACGGCGACTCTGGTGCCTGCGCCAATCTTGGGGTTCTTGTTGCAGACGGGCGAGGCGCACCGGTCGATGTTGCGGCGGGCCACCGGCTCCTCGGCTCCGCTTGCGACAAAGGCCTCGCCTGGGCCTGTGGCGCGCTTGGTGTCCGGCTCTACCAGGCGGGGGAGACCCCACGCGCCGCGGATTTGCTCCGAAAGGCCTGCAAGGCGCTTGAAACTGGCAAGCGCCCGTCAGCTCATGAGATCGGCCCGATCGCCCAAGCGTGCACGTTTCTGGCGACACTCGAGCTCGATGGCTCGCTTGGAACACCGCGCCCCACCGAGGCCGTGCACCTTCTTGAACTGGCCTGCAAGGAGCGCGACGCGGGCGGGTGCGGAGAGTTGTCCGCGCAGTACCTCGAGGGGAAGCACGTCACGAAGAACACAGGGAGGGCGATCGCGCTGATGCACCAAGCGTGCGACATTGGCCACGAGAAGTCCTGCAAACTGCTGAACAGCCTCGACCGTAAGAAATAGCTTCAGCGACAACGACCAAGGCGGCATTGCCGCGTTCGCTTAGGTCGAAGCGAAAACCGCTCGAATGCGGTCGGCATTCTGGTCCCGCCATCGTCGAGCCTCCGCTGCGACCAGCGGGTCGATCACCGGCTCACCGCCAACCAGGATCGGCTCACTCGGCGATCCGTCAGGGTGATGCACGAAGCCGACCTTTACGGACCGAGTTTGCCCGTCGGGAAAGGTGATGTTTGCTCGAATCGTGGCGAGGTGTCGCTCACGACGCAGCTCATAGAATTCAACTCTGATCATGTGCACAGCCGTAGCATGCTTCTGTTTCGGCGATCGGACAGTCAAGCTCCGACCATCCCGGCCCGAGCAGCAGATTGCGCCGCCCGCGCGTGCCGAAGCTAGTCGCACGCGAAGGTCTTGGCCTGTGGCGGCCGCTCGGTTAGTCAGAACAAACGTCCGACTCTGGCGGCCTCCCTCGCCTTGGTTGGCTCCGCCGACTGCACCGCGGCGACAGCGGAACGGACCAAAGCATCCCCTCGATCACGCCCGTCGCATCGCCGGCAAGATCGTGTGAGGCACCGACGTTGAAGGCGCCACAGCCAGGATGGCCCGCGAGCGACATTCCGGCGTCTTACGCGCGGCCCGGCAAAATACTTCCGCGAATCGAACAATCCGGGAACCGGCGGCTCGATGCGGAGTCTCAACCTGCATGACACGCTTTCTGGCTGGGTTGGCATGCGGTGCAATGATCGTTGGCGCAGCCTGGTGCGGCAATCGCGCCGGGTACGAGCGAGCAAGCGCCGAGGCGGCCGCTCAAACGCTCGCGTCACAACTGCACGTTTGCGACCACGACGCGACGCCCGACCGACGCGACGACGCGATCTTGGCTGGGCGGACGAACCCGGAAGAAGACGTCGCCGCCACTGACTGCACGCTCGCGACGTTCCCCCCAAAGCCGTGTGCCGGCAGGAGTTCGCTAAAGTCGTCGTCGCCAGACGACGAGTACAGACTGGGCAGCCAGCGCACATTCCGTCGCGACGACGCTGGCGGACCTTGGACGGATCTTCCAACTCCAGAGATCTCGCCGACGGATCGCGCGAAGCTGGTGGCGGAGTTGGAGGCCAGTGACCGAAAGAACGCCGAACGGTGGTAGCGGGCCATCAGCTGGAGCCCGCGTCGCCTCCGTCCGCGCCGCTTGGGGGTTGCCAGGACTTCTTTCGGTGTCCTCGGTTCGAGGCTTCGCCACAAGTTGCGCAACCAGCGGAGTAACCGCGGTAGGCTTGGTCCGAGGCCAGGATGGGGAAACCATCAAAGCTCTTCAGGTGCCCGGCGTGCTCCTCCCTGTTGCAGGTGGTACCCCCGCACCCGTGGTGCCGGTGCGGCGGGTGCTCAGCCTTGATCGAACTCAGGGACGGGCAGCCTGCACGTCATTTCAGCCCGGACCGGGTCCGCGCCTTTAGGGCGCTGCTGCAAGTGGAGCGCGGCGCATCGGGCGCAGACATCTCGGCCGCGTTTCGAGCCAAGGTCCTTGAGTACCACCCGGACAAGGTTGCGGCGCTGGGAAAAGACCTCCGGGATCTCGCCGAGCGGAAGACCAAGGAACTCAGTGAGGCCTACCACGTCCTCAGAGACATCTCCGACGGCAAGCCCCGCAAGGCTGAGGTGGTCTTCGAAGCAGTCGACGATGAGGGCTCGCACGAGTCACCTGCTCAGCCGCCTCCCCGGTCGGAGCCCCCGACCGGCGAAACTCGGCACCGACCCCGCGGATGGGTAATCGCGGCCGCGGTGGCCATGTTCGGCTTCGTGCTTTGGAAGACAGGGGACATCCAACCCGAGAGCGGAAGGTCGACTGCGCTGCCGCGCGAAACCGTCGTACCTGAAACCCCCACTCCACCGCGGCAAACGCCACCGCCGCCCGCGCGAGCGCCGCAACCCGCACAACCGCCGCCAGTCACGGTCGGGGATGGCGCGGTTGTAAGGAATCCGGGATGGCCGGGCGTGACTGGACTGAGCGTCGTCGTTCAGAATCAGTCGTCGTCGGTTGTCGAAGCCGTGCGCTTCCGGGTCGAGGTGAGGAACTCGTTCGGGGAAACGGTCTGTCCGGAGAGGCCAATTAGCGCGTTTGTGGATTCCACTCCGGAGTCCAAGTGCAAGTGCGAGGGCGAGGGGACTACCAGCTACATCTGCACGGTCGAACGGCTCAAGATAAAGGCCAATGCCAAACAGAGGGTGGGGCAATGCTGGCTGCCCGCATGCAGCAAGGACCCGACGAAGGGCACGATGACCCCGATGCAGGTGAGCTTTGCGGACGATACCGTGTGGCGACGCTGAAGCTCGCTCTCCAGCGCTTTGCACGACCTTGGCGGCTCGAGCTCCCATGCCGTGTGCTGGGCTAGCTGGAGTTGGCATGCACCACGGCGGTTGCGAACAGCCCTAGCTTCCTCGCGGCGATCCCGGCTGGGAGGCCCAGCTCCGGGCGCCCTTCGGCCCTTCCTGGCGCAAGTCAGGGTATCTTCGTACGGCGTGGCCTGGCCGACTTGGTGGGAGTGGGAGCTGGAGCTGACGTCGCATGTCCAGCGGCGGATGGTGGACCGCGAGTTCACCGAGGTCGACCTCCGGCGCATGCTCGAGGTGGCGACCGCCTATCGAGACGATCCCCTCATCGAGGGGCGCTTTGTGGTGGAAACCAGGCACCGCGGCGCGGACTGGGAAGTCATCGTCGAGCCGGACGAAGCCGACCATTGGCTTGTCGTCGTAACAGCGTATCCTTTGTGAGCAAGGTCCGATGAAGCAGCGATACTTGGAGGTCACCTACCGCAAGGGCAAGCCGCTCGCTGCGTATCTCTACTTGCCGCGCGAGGTCGGCGCGACGTCGGCGCGTACCGAGGACGGTGGGCCCGGGCTCCGTGTCGACTACGACGCGAATGGCAAGCCCATCGGCCTCGAGATCACAGCGCCCTCGGCTGTGACCATCGCGGACGTGAACGCTGTGCTCGCCCGGATCGGGGTCCCGGAGCTCGCCGCCGAGGATTGGGCGCCGCTGCGCGCGGCTTGATCTTCGCCGTGCTGGGGGGCCTGGCCGCTAGGGAACCTCCGGATGGAGAGGGGCCACGTACGTCGACAAGTCCGGCTTTGATGCCGAGGTCAAAGCGGCGGTATCAGCGAGCGCGATGGCAGTTCTGGGGCTCGGACACGCAGAGTTGAGGCCACAGGCTGCTGCCGTCCAGTTGTGAGAGCAAACCTGGAGCGTTTTGATTTTCGCGGTGGTCTTCACGACGCGAAGCTCGCCGCTCTTGTAGAGCTTGAAGGTGAAGAGCGGCAGCGGCACCGAGTCTCCGGCCAAATTCAGGTGCGCCGCGCCTGTACAGTCCTTTGACTCCCACGCCTCGTACACGACCTCGTCAAACGCGACATCGACTGCGAGCGTGTAGGGGTTCACTCGCCAGAAGTACCCGTTCACGTCGGCCACCAATACCCTCGTGCCCTGAACAGCGCTGGTGTCCAGTCGCCCGACGGGATCACCGGCGACGACCCCGATGATGCGCGGCACGACGGTGCCGACAGCGTCTTTCCACACCCAAGTGCCTGGGCCTGCAGGGCCTGTGGCGCCCGTGTCTCCTTTGGGCCCGCCGATGCCGGCGAGTCCTTGCGGCCCAACCGGTCCCGCTGCGCCGCTCGGGCCCGACGAGCCTGTCGCACCAGGGACTCCCTGGGGCCCCGTGGGTCCAAGCGGCCCTTGAGGTCCGATGCTGCCAGCCGGACCTACACCCCCGCTGTCGCCGGTCGAGCCCTGACACCCGACCAGCGCGCCGACGACGACAACAAGGGTACCCCAGCCAGGTCCCGTCATCGTCAGCACCGGCAGCTCGGGCTGGTGGTGCCATCGCAGCACTGCACGCGCCCGCCAGCGCAGCCGCACACACCGTCGTGGTGCGAGCAGCAGCCTCGGCCCTCGGGCGCAGGCTGCTGCTCAGCCGCGCTCACCGGTGCGAACCCCATCCAGATTGCCGATGCCGCGATCGCCGCCGTCAGAATCCGTCTCAGCATCTCCGCCTCCCAGGATCACGAGTCTACCGCAGTCATGCGCGCCTCGCCTCAGTCAGACTCTACCGGCCGCGCTCGCCTTGGCTCCGGCGGCTGGGGCCGACGACAGGTCGTCATCGCGTCGCTCGCAAACGACAAGAGCCGTCGCACCGCGTCCGCCGTGTCGATCGGAACGGCGAGCGCTGCGCTCCGGCTCTCCGCAATTCTTGCGCTGCCAGAGCAGGCATACAGGGGGTGGTAGTGTTTGGGCGGCGCGGGCGCCAACAGCATCCGCGCGATACTGCCCGACGCGCGGCGACCTTGGTGTGGGTATTCATGGACCTTCGCAAGACTTGGAAGCGACTCGACCTCTCCACGCTCACCGATTGGGTGAACAACGGGCAGCAAGAAGGTCTGCATCTCGACTTCAAGCAGCTCGTGTCCTCGCCGTCCCTGACCAAAGAGGACCGGAAGATCTTCGCGAAAGCCGTTTCAGGCTTCGCGAATTCTGAGGGTGGTGTGGTGGTCTGGGGGATCGATGCTCGTAAGGATGCGGACGGGGTCGACGCCGCGATAGCGCTGATGCCGCTGAAGAAGCCGAAAGTGGTGCTTGGCACTTTCAAGAGCCTGACCGGAGATGCCGCGAGTCCAATTGTCGACGGGGTCGATCACCGACTCATCCTGGACGGATCCGGCGGTGGCTTTGTCGCCACCATCGTTCCGGCTAGCGACCACGGACCCCACATGGCCGGCCATGGCGAAAGCCGTTACTACAAGCGGAGCGGCGACAGTTTCTACAAGATGGAGCACTTCGATATCGCCGACATGTTCGGTCGTCGAGTCCGGCCAGTGCTGAGCGTCCTCGTGATCGACAGGGTGGGTATGTACTTCAACGAGCGCGCGGGCAGCTACGAACCGCTCATAGCCATCGAAAATACTGGTCGGGGTATTGCTCGCTTTCCCTTCCTCCGAATCGAAGTGTCGCAAGCGTACTCGCTCAACCGCGAGTACGGCTTGGGCGGCGGCGACGCGGGTCTGCCGGAGCGCCGCGAGTTCGGAGCGCGCGCCGGTGGGGTGTTCGCGGGCGGTGTGGATCACGTGATCCACCCGGGGACAATCCTGCAGGTCCAACGGCTCAAGACGCAGCGCAATATCTCCGTAGATTCGCAGATGCACGAGGACCTGATCATCGACTATGAGGTGGCGTGTGACGGCGTCCGTGCAACCAAGGGACGGCTGGTTCGAACGGGCGGCGACGTGCTGAAATTCGTAAAGCGGGACCTCCTTGAAAAGTACCCGCCGAAGTAGGCTGGTCGCCGAACCAGGTGCGGATGCGCGTGAGGAGCCGACGCGGGGACGGGCCCGAAACGCCAAGCAGGGGACTGCGGCCCCTCTTGCCCACGGACCTGAGCGTGCGCATGCTCTCCGTCTCGATCATCGCTGCCAGCACCGCGGTGGACGCGGTCTTGGCGGGGGTGGCCGAGTGGCCTAAGGCACCCGCCTGATAAGCGGGCGTGGATCGCAAGGTCCACCGGGGGTTCGAATCCCTTCCCCACCGCTGTCGTCCTCGGACGACTCACCTGCAGGGGCGCCGCCCTGGTGCTGCACCTGGACGGCTCCCTTGCAGGGAAACCCGGTCGAAGCTTGCGCGTGCCCGAGCGCCCAGCTGGTACCGCGACCGGCGCCCGCTCTCGGGGCGCAACGATGCATCCCGTCATTACTGACCGCGGCGCTCCGTTCTCCATCTCGGACCCCGAGCACCTAGTGCGGGCTGGTCGCGCTGGCGTGCCCTGCGTCAGACACTACCTGAGCCGCTCGCCTTGGATCCTGCCCAGCCGACGCGGCGAATTGGGGACCGACCAGAGCATCGCCTCGACGATGTCAGGCGCCATCATCACGTCGAGGTCATCATCCGCGTACGCGCCGCGCGGGGCTTCCCCCACGGGGGTAGAGCGATTGCGGGGGCACTGGTGGTCACCGTAAGCGCACACGACCCAGGTCGCGGAGCCGGGCTCGACCTCTTCTTCAGGAATGGTGAGCACTGCGCTCCCGACTCTCCGCAATTCTTGCGGCGAGCTCCGGGCGCAGGAGCAGAGAATGACCAAGGCAACGAGAACGGTCGTGTGTCGCATGGTCGCTCGACAGGTGCTTCATGCCGAAGGTTCCCAGAGGTGACCGACGACCGCCGGCGGCTTCGCGTCGGCGTCGCGCAGGGTGTGCAGCAATGCAGCGGCGCGCGTAGAATGACACGGAGAGAAGAAGGCGCGGCACGCTGCTGGCTGTGAGCCCGCGTAGTGGTGGTGAGCATGGAGGGTGTCATTCCGTGTCCCGGCTGTCCGATGGTGCTGAGAGTCGGCAGCGAACCTGCATGGTGGCGGTGTCCGGATTGCGGCGTGAGGCTCGAGTGCCGCGACGTATCGAGCAAGATCGAGGTCGTCCAGCACGTAACCAAAGGGCAGCTCGCTCAGCATCGTGCTCTGCTCGATGTTGCTCGAGGAGCGACGCGCGACGACATTGGTCGGGCGTTCCGTGCGAAGGTGGTCGAGTACCACCCCGACAAGGTTGCCAGCTTGGGCAAGGAGCTGCGGGACTTGGCGGCGCGGAAGACCCGCGAGTTGAACGAGGCGCACCGTATCCTACGCGACCTCGCCGGAGTCCGAGTCCAGAAGGCGACGCTTGAGCCGGCCTCCCGCGCCTGCACGCCCTCGCCGGACGCCGGCTTCGACGGCGCTGCGTCGTGGCTGGTTAGCCGAATGGGCGAGACCAAAGGACCGGTGCCCGAGGATCAGGTCGTCGAGTGGATCCGCGGCGGCATGACGGACGGCTTCGTGCGTCACGTGGAGGGTAGCGACTGGATTCCGCTTGCCGCATCGCCGTTCGCATCCTTCGTCACGGACGCCCGCGCTGCGCTTGCGACGAAGAGCGCTCAGGAGAGCCCTGAGGTCCGGCGCATCGTGTTCCTAGTGGCCGTCTCCGAGTTCTCGAAGCTCTGGCCAGACGACCTCGTCAAGGGCGCGCGCGAACTACTCGTTCGCGAGCTCGGTAGAGTGCCGACGCTGGAAGATCTCGCTCCAAGGTTGGGCGAAGCCTTTGTCGCGAATCTCGCTGAGTCCTTCGTACGTGACCGGCAAGCAGAGCTTCGAGGCATCGCCGAGCAACTTGGGCTGGGCAGCCCGTGCCACCTGTGCGGCGGGGAACGCGATGAATCTGACCCGTACGTGGAATTCGGGATGGCTCGCAACGTCCAGAGCAAGACTGAATGGGCGCCCGTGATAGGAATGCTCGCGCTCAACGTAGTCGCGTTGCCACTGGGCTTTGTGGTCGGAGCCGGCCCGGGGTCGAGCACGACGGCAGAGATCGCGCGGTGCCGATTGGTCGTCTGTTCGAGCTGCGCGGAGGAACGGAAGGGGTTGTGGGGCGGCATCAAGGTGGACTTCACGGATTTCAAGAAGCACCCGTCTTTTGGCCGCCTGTACGCTGCCGGTCATACCCAGGTCCTCAGCGCTGAGAAACTCAGGGAGTTCAAGCCGGTCTAGCGACCGCGGGGCCCACGCGCGCCGCCGGGTCACTTCGCGACCGGATCGGGAAGGGCTCGCTAAGCGGCTGCCAGCAACTCGAGCGATGCGCTCGTCCAGGACACCGAGGCGCAATCCTTGATCACCAGCAGCACCCGCTCCGCGGCCGCACGATTCGGGCGCGCGTACTTGTTGGTCGTCGTGATCTGCTTGTGCCCGAGCAGGTACGCGACGCCGACCAAGTTGCCCGACTCCGCCCACTGCGTCGCCCGCGCGTGCCGCAGGTCGTAGCCCGCGAAGGTCTTCGCCTTTTCTGGCGTAAGGGCGACCGCCGCGGCCTTCTCGAGCTGATCGCGGTAGTCGTGCTTGCCGAAGATGATCCCCGCCTCAGGGCACACCGAGTCGAGGGCGGCGCGAGCGGCTTCGGTCAGCGGCAACTCCCGGCCGAAGCGGACCTTGTCGATCTCGTCAGTGACGACCAGCACCGAGCTGCCGCGGACGAAGTTCTCGGGTATCGAGAGCCGGTCGATGGTCTTTGGCCGGAGCGCGGTCTCGAAGGCGAAGCGGAATCGAGCGCGCACTGGGAACGGATCGACCTTCTTGCTCGACGACCATTCTGGCAACGCGGCGATGACCGCTAGCGCTTCTTCGGCGGAAAGGGGAGTGGGCTTCGAGCGGCGCGGCAGCTTGAACGGTGTTCCGGTTGCCCGCTTCGCCGGCGGCGGGACGCGAGGCGCGCGGGTGAGCATGCCCTGCTCTTCGCACCACCCGACGAACCGCCGAAGAGCACTCAGCTCCTTCTGGACCGTCGGCCGCTTGACTGAGCCGAGTCGCTCGCGCGCGGCGCGCGCGCACGACGCATCCGTGATCTGCCCGAACGTCCCGAAGAAAGCCTCGAAGTGCCGCACGTACACCATGAGCGTGGCGACGGTGCCTTCATCGAGCTCGCGTTCGACGTCGGCGAGCCACAACGCCGCGACATCCGCCACCGGCGACTGTGGGTCCGCCGCCTTCACCCGGACTGGCGGCTTGCCGGTGTGATACTCGGCGTACAGTTTCGCGGCACGCTCCGCAGCTTCTTCAGGATCTCCCGAGCCCGTGGGGAGCTCAATCCGCTGACCGTCGTGGGTGAAGCGCACGAAGTAGCGGTTCCAGTGCTTGCGAAGTCTCCAACCCTGCTTCGGTCGAGCCATGAGTCCAGGTCTGCCTTTCGGAAAAGCGGTTTGCGCCCTACGCGGTGTTCCGGGACCAGAGTGCGGACGTGCGTGTCGAACGCGCGGACGCTAATCCGGAGATAGCGAGCGGCCTCCGCGCGCGTCAGGATGGCGTGGCCGTTGCCCGCGCTGGTCTCCTCACGGCACCAGAGCAAGCGCATCCTCCCGGAGGGCACCGGGCCGCGAAGCCATGGCCGGGGCAAGCGTTCGACTGCAATCCCCATTCTACTGGTCACCAGTATAGTGGTTGAGAATATCCAGTCAAGTGGATAGAAGAGTGGCCATGGCGAAAAAGCGAGCACCAAGAATCGACGTAGACATCAGTGCCCCCGCGCCCACGAAGACTCGACTCTACGTGGACGAAGACGTCGCAAACGTGCTGCGCAAGATCGCGCGTGCCGAGCGCATGGAGCTCGGCCCGTTCATCGAGATGCTGCTCCGATATTGGCTCGCGCGCGAGCGGCCGCAGTGGAAGGTGATCGGGGCTGACCACCAACGCGGCGCGGGCGGACGTCATCGGTAACCCGCTGTATATTCGTGCGCGGTGGGTGGGCGAACGCTGCGGTTGCAGTCCAAGATGTCGTGGGGGGCAATCGCGGTGGGCGCTGCCTGGCTGTCCGGGGCCCGGCGGTGGCGCCAGCCGTTGTCTGTCCACCGGTGCCGAACGATTGAGGTATCATCGGGACGTGGTGCGCCGTGAAGGAATCGGCTCCGCGCCCGCTTTCGCGGGCGCTCTGCCGATTTCGCGCTGCGCTTCTCCAACGGGTGCGAGTCCCGTCCCGGTAAGCGTCGGTGCGCCGGGTAGCAGGCCCC
>JADLGX010000426.1 GCA_020849095.1 Candidatus Eiseniibacteriota bacterium | reverse complement strand
CGGCACGCCATCCCGCTCTCGCTGGTCGAGGGATCGCATCGCCTTCCGACCGGCGTTTATCTCTATCAGGTCGATGCCCGGGGGCAGGCGCGGGCACAGGGGAAGCTGACCGTGACGCGGTGAGGGTACGGTCAGGGGACTGAGTTCGATGTCATGCAGTGCGGCGCGTGACCGAGTGGGGCCGCGCCGTACGCCGTTCATGAGCACTACCGACAGTGCTGTTTGACCAATCCCCATGTCGATCTTTGTGTGGCAGTCGGGGTGGCATTCGCGTAGCTCGGCGCCGATGTAGAGCGGCGCCCACATTCCCGGCCACGCGCCCCAGAAGCCGCCCCAGGCGTCATCGTGGACGCAGACCGGTGTGGGGAGGGGAAAACTGAATCGCACCACCTCAGGCCAGAAGGTCAGGCCCGAAAGCTCGATCGAAGGGACGAGCGCCAGCACGGCTCCCGGTTCTTCTCCAGCGCCTCCCCAAACAGAGAGATCGATGTACCCCGTCCCATCAAGGATCGTGGTCGCATCCAGAACCACGGCACAAATCTCTCCCTGGGCGGTCACCCGTTCGGCGAAGGCACCATTGCGCGGCGCCGATACGGACCGACGTATCCTGCGCGCCCACCAGCTCGGACCGCAGTGTGCGGCGACAAGCGAGGGACGCGACGTGACGCGAGCCTCGCACGGCCGGGCTCGTCTCGTGGATCATCCGAGTCGCAGACGAGAATGAGTCCAGATCCAGGGTTCCGAAAGAGAAGAATCTTGTTGACGAGGCCAGATCCGCAGAACAACGTACTTCGTGACGCGCGGGCCACTGCCGTGCGGCAGGGTTCGCCGTGCTGCTCCTCATCCAGGCAATATCTGCCACGCTCGAGAAGTCCTGGCACCGATCCGACAGCGCGGAAGTGGCTGATCTCCGCCGGGTGCAATCCCACGCCCCGGTGCAAAGTGCAACCGCAGGAAAATGTCAACGTGCGCGGACGTCCTCCCCAACCGCGACATGCGTGGTGTACAAAAGTCGCGTAGGACGCGGCTCACTTCCGTGTCGGGAGCCGAGCAGGTCAATGAGAGATGAATCCTGCAGGAGATCACGATGACTCAGGCCGGTATCTGCAAAAGTGACACGCTTCGAGCGTCCGAGTTCAACCTCCTGATTCCGCCCTCGCGCGATACGCCATGCTTGCTCCTGAACACTATGAGCGGGAATCTGCTTGCGTTCGACCAGACCGAGCAATGGCTCGCGACCGCTCTTGTGGCACCCAGCGTGAATCTATCACGGGAGTCCCTGGGTGGTCACCTGGATGCCCTACAGTCTCAAGGCTTCGTAGTCCCCCGCGTACGAAAAGAGCGCAAGGAAGTCCTTCGCAGACTGGACGCATGTCGATTCAACTCCCGAGCGATCGGGCTCACAATAATGACGACCTCACAGTGCAACTTCGCCTGCCGATACTGCTTTCAGAATCACTCGAACAGAATGATGTCAGCCGAAGTCGCGGATCAGATCGTGGCCCGATTCGCTCGGGAGTCCCATCGAGTGGATTCGATCGGGATAACCTGGTTTGGAGGAGAGCCTCTACTTAACCCCGAAGTGATTGAGAGAATCAGCACCCCGTTTCGTAAGCTCTTCAGTCGTTTCGACGCGGGCATCATCTCGAATGGGTATCGCTTGGATGGCTCCGCAGTGGAGATGTTGGTTGCGAACGGCGTCACGAGCGCTCAGATCACGATGGACGGACCCAAGGCATTTCATGACGTACGGCGGCCGACTCTGGGAGGGGGAAGCACCTACAATCAGGTGTTTCATAACATTGTTGATGCCAGTAAGCGACTTCGCATCATCGTGAGAATCAACGCCGACGGGGACCTCCTGCGAGATCCTGCTACGTTGGCGAGTTTCATGTGCGAGATGGACGACAGCACCGGCGGGCGGGTGTCGTTTAGTTTCGCGCCCGTTGTTGGGCTGACTGACCGACCTCGAACGGTTGAGTGTGCTGACCTCACGAAGGAGGAGTTCGCCGCAGGCGTGGAGGCAGTGTTCTGTCTGGCGCTCGCGAAGGGCTTCAACGGCTGGATCCCGTGGGTCTCCATGGCGCGGGGATGTACGGCAACATCCTCTCGGTCTTATACCGTTGACCCGGACGGGCTGCTGTTCCGGTGTTGGGAGGAGCCGACCGGGGACGCGGAGCAACCGGTCGGCCACGTTGGCCGAGAAGAGCAAAGTTGGGCGGAGTACGCGCACGAAACTATGTACTTGGGCTTCGATGAGCCGCATGCTTCTGACTGCTCAACTTGTGTCTATGAGTCGATTTGTGGATCTGGATGTCCACGATCGAGTCTTTCGCCGCACCACTACGGTAAAGCACAGGAAGCATGCGCCTACACCTACTCTTGGGTGCCGATGCTGGCGCGAACGGTGTACCGGGCCGCGAGACAACGAGGGGGAATTGTAAAGCGAATGGGAGGGAAAGGGAACGATGGAACTGGTGGTGTTTGATCGCAGTAACCTGCAACGCGGAGAAGTGCCGGCGCCCAGCGCGGAGCCGGACAGCCTGCCGCACACCTGCAATCTGCAGTGGTCTTGCACGCCCGCACCGGCGTTCGGGAACTGCGGAATGGGGAAAATGTGCATCCAAGCCTCGTGTGGCTCACACTCGTGTGAGATGGGCAGCTACGCGTGTGGAGTGAATTACACATGTGGACAACACTAACAAAGAGCGGGGCGACCCGCGTCGCCGGCCGGCGGCACTTCCTGCAGACGCTCGTCCTCGGCCTGGTGGCTGGTTGCGCACGTCGCGATCCTACGAGCCCATTCTTAGCCGGCCAAGAATCGTCGCCACTGCGTGAAGCGCCAGATGGCTCCGCGATCTTGACCGCGCTGGCCGATGCATACACAAGAGGCGACGTATACGGCCTGGAGATGCTGCTCGGCCCAGAGTTCATGTTTGGCGACGTCCCCGCGGACGACGGGGAACCCGTGTGGAGGAATGCTAGCTCGGAACTCAGCGGCGCGGCTCGACTGTGCACTCTTGGCGAAGGCCATAGTGTGGAGTTCCTCGGCACCCCTGAGGTCAGCGAGCTACCCGACGGTCGATGGGCTATCAAAGGCGTGGAGTCACTTCTTGCCTGGGGATCCGAACGGCTAGAGCTCCGGCGACCCATGCAGTTTGTGACCCGCTGGAGCGAGTCACAGAACTCTTGGCTGCTGGTAGAGGGCCGGGGAGCATGAGCGCCAGGCTTCAGTGAGCAGAGGGACGCGACTACCTACCCACACGGAAGCGTCTGCGGACCGAGGGGCGAGGAAAAAGCTGAGGGCTGCCGCAGTTGCTGCGACGGCGTGCTTCCTCGCGCCGTCGCGGCGGGAACCACTACGATGCTCAGACAAAGGCACATTCGATAGGTGGAGGACCCAACCATGTCCAAGTTCCGATTGGTGACGACCTTACTCACCAGCGCGTGGCTGCTTTTGGGGGCGCGCGCTATCCGCGCAGAAACGCCGAACGACACGAGTGTCGGCAACGGACCCGAGTCTACGTTGGTGCTCTATGCGCAGGCGGTGGAGAGTCAGGATCTCCCTGCGCTAGAGGCTCTTCACACGGAAGATTTCGTCTATCAGACGAAGTCCGGCTCGGCTGAGCCTCAGTCGCATTCGAGAATCGAGGAACTGGCCGGCTGGAGGAAGTTGTTCTCCTCCGGTGCAACAATGAGGATCCGGTTTCAGCGGGCGGAGGAGTATGCCTCGACGCAGGTGGCGGACGGAGTATGGCGGATCTCCGGGTTGCAGATGTCATCCTCAGTCAGCTACATAGGGCCGAACGGGCAACCCACTGAGTCAACCGTGTCTGCTCCGTCTGTGACGTTTTGGGTGCGAATGATCTCGGCGGACCCGAAGAGCTTTGCAATCTACCGGATAGAGAGCGTGCTCTAGCGAGCTTCATCAGCACGCCGCCGGTTCGCTGCAGTGGGGATGAGCAACCCGCGTGCGATCCCACCGGGGCCGACCGCTTGGTCTGGTGCCAGGCTTCCCGGTGAGGGTAGGCCCGGCGTTCGGTACCCGGGCAGGTTCGACTCACCTCACCGCGGCGCGGCGATCGCGAGGAGGCGGTCGCCGCCGCGGTTGAACAGGGTCGAGGAAAGATGGGCGAGCGACTGCAGCGCGAACTTGCCGGCGTTCTCGAAGGGGGAGCCGCGGAGGCCCATGCGGTCGAGGGGGACGGCGCTCTGTTCGAGCTTGCGCAGGTCGAAGCCGGCCTCGGCGAGGAGGATCGGAAGGGTGCGCGGCGTGTACTCGAAGAGATGATAGGGGGGGATGCGGAGCGTCTTCCACCGGCCGCGCCGGGCGTAGAGCCAGAGGCCGAGCTGCGCCGAGGCGAGATTCATGGTGGAGGGGACGGCGATCACGATCCGGCCGTCGGGGGCGAGCCACTCGTGGAGCACGCG
>JADLGX010000425.1 GCA_020849095.1 Candidatus Eiseniibacteriota bacterium | reverse complement strand
TCGATCACCCGGTGCGCGAGGCTCGCCCCTCCCCGCACCGACACGACTTCGCAGTCCACCGAGACGGTCACCACACGCGTGCGCGCGACGACCTCGATCGGCACGTCGATCCAGAAGACCCGCCGCGTCCCGTCGGTGTCCTTCTGGACGATCCGCCGCGACACGTGCTCCTTGAAGATCTCGAGCCGCGTGGAGGACTCGATGTCCCCGACACGCCCCCACACCACGCGCTCGGCGCCGGCATCCCGCCCGGCGCGGACGGCCTCCGCGCGGGTGAGCCGGCCGAGCTGCGCCAGGCTGATCGCGTTCTCCACGGCATCGGCGCCGAGGACGCGAGTGAAAGCGGCCGTGGGCGGTGCCATGCGCCGGCCGATCTCGTCGCGCCATGCCGTCGCCACGTCGCGGCCGAGCGAGGCGTCGTCGCACTCGAACGGAACGATCGCGACGCGCGTGAGCGCCTTCTGCCGCGCCTTCTCGGCGAGCGCCGCGGCATCACGGTACGGCCCGACGAATCGCTCGGCCTCGAGCCATTCGTGGGACGCGCGCTTGGGCCGCTTCGCCGCCTGGGACGCCACTGCCCGCTGGTACATCGTCCGGGCCGCGCACTGGCGCAGGCGCAGCTCCGCCCGCGCCCACTCGGGGCTCACCTCGACCGTGGTGTAGCGCGCGGCGCCGGCGCGAAAAGACGCCAGTTCGAGCACCTGCTCGGCGGCCGCGACGCTGTCCTCGGCGGCGATCGCGGCGACGCGCCGCTGCCAGTCCGAGGTGATCGATGCGGCGGCGGCATTCGCCGCGGAGCGCGCCCGGTCGTTGGCCGGAGCCTTGTCGAGCGCGCGCGTGGCCGTGTTCCAGGCCTTCCAGTGATCGCCGCCGGCGAGCTGGTCCTCGCTGCGCTCGGCGAGCTTGGCGGGTCCGGCGCAACCGGTCACGAGCAGCAGTGCGACGAGCGCCGCGGCGCGGAACGACGGGATTCGCGACATGGGTGCTCCCTCCGGGGTCGCGCCCGTTATCGGCGGGCGAGCGGCGGTTCGTGAACGCGCCGATCCGGATCAGGCCGGACGGCGCGCCCACCTCAGCTTGGCGGGTTTCGATCGCGGGTTCTCGTGACGTTCGCGGCCCGATGGGCGGATCACCTCGGGGGCGACCGCGGCCCAGGTGCCGTCCCGTTCGCCCGCCGCGAAGGCCTTCTTGACCCGGCGGTCCTCGCCCGAGTGAAACGTGAGGATGGCCGCGCGCCCTCCGGGGCGCAGGCACCACGGCAGCGCGCGGAGCAGCGCGTCGAGCGCCCCGAACTCGTCGTTCACCTCGATGCGCAACGCCTGGAACACGCGGCGGACGCTCGAATCCACCTCGTCCTCACGCGCCAGGCCGGACACCGCCGCGCGCACCGCGCCGGCCAGGTCCTGCGTGGTGAGGAGCGAGCCGCGAGCCTCATCCAGCGCGCGGGCGATCTCCGCTGCGAAGGGCTCGTCGGCATTCTCGGCGAGCACGCCCTCGACCTCGGCGGTCGCGGCGCGCTCCAGCCACCGGGACGCGGGCAGGCCGCGGTTCGGGTTCATCCGCATGTCGAGCGGGCCTTCGGCGCCGAAGGTGAACCCGCGCGCCGGATTGTCGATCTGCATGGACGAAACACCGAGGTCGGCCAGCAGCAGATCGGCTCCGTCGCTCCAGCCCAGCCCGTCGATGGCCGCGCGGAGCCCGGCGAAGTTGGTACGCCGGGTGACCAGCACTTCTTCGCCGAATCCGAGCCGGCGCAGGCGCGCCTCGGTGCGCGGCAACTCGATCGGATCCGCGTCGAGCCCCAGCAACCGCCCGCCCGGCGCGATCCGTTCGAGCAGGCGCTGCGCATGGCCGCCGAAACCGAGCGTGGCATCCACGGCGCGCTCACCGGCTGCCGGCCCGAGGACTTGGAGGATCTCCTCGACCATGACGGGCACGTGCTGGCCCGCGGGAGTGCGTCCCTTGGCGAGCACGTGCGGAACGATATCCGGGTACTGCTCGGCGAAGAGCTCCTTGTACTTCTCCTCGAATCGCTTGGGGTGCGTTCCCGCGTAGCGCGCGCGGCGCTTGTGTGGCGGGTCCGGTGGGCCGGCCGGATGGGTCACTTGCGCCTCCCGCTCATTTGGCGCCGCCCGATTCCCGGCGCGGCCGGCGTGGTCTCGATTGCTTCATGCGGGCGAGTCTGGCGTGCAGGGTGCCTCCGCCGCAAATCGGTGGCCGGGTCCTGGGGTTGACGGAGCCCGTCCAGAGGCGGCAGCGTGCGAAACATGAATGCCCCTTCACTTCTCGACTCGATCGGCCGCACCCCGCTTGCGACCCTCCCGCGCATCGGCGCGGGCCTGCCGGTTCCGCTGCTCGCCAAGTGCGAGCACCTGAATCCGGGCGGGAGCGTCAAGGACCGCATCGCGCTCGCGATCGTGGACGAAGCCGAGCGCAGCGGACGGATCGCGCCGGGAGCCACGCTGATCGAGGCCACGGCCGGCAATACCGGCATGGGGCTCGCCCTCGTCGCGGCGGCGCGCGGTTACTCGCTCGTGTGCGTGATGCCCGAGAAGATGTCGGTGGACAAGCGTGTGGCGCTTCGGGCGCTGGGCGCGCGGGTGATCGTGACCCCGAACGCTCCCCTGGACGATCCTCGGAACTTCCAGAACGTCGCGCGCGGCCTGGCGGCGGAGCGCGGCTGGTACCTCACCGACCAGTTCGCCAATCCGGCCAATCCTCTCGCCCACGAGAGGTCCACCGGACCGGAGATCCTCGGCCAGGCGGGCGGACCCATCTCGGCTTTCGTCGCGGGCGCGGGCACCGGCGGGACACTCACCGGCGTGGCGCGCTGCTTCGAGCGCTCTTCCCCGCGGACCCGGATGGTGCTCGCCGACCCCGCCGGCTCGGTGCTCGCGGAAATGGTGCGCTCGGGCCGGCCCGGCGTGGACGGCGCCTACCAGGTCGAGGGAATCGGTTCGAGCCGCGTCCCGCCCAACCTCGAGCTGGCGCGGGTGCATCGGGCCGAAGTGGTGATCGACGACGAGAGCTTCGCGATGACACGCCGGCTGTGGTCCGAAGAAGGGCTGCTCGTCGGCGGCTCGTCGGGAACCGCGGTGGTGGCCGCGCTGCGCGTGGCTCGCGAATCGAACCCGGGCGACGGCGCGGTCGTGGTGCTGCTGCCCGACTCGTGGGACCGCTACCGTTCGAAGGAGTGGGCGCAGCCCGCCGGCCCGGACTGATCCGCGGCCGTGCCGGCGCTCAACGCACGAGCGCCAGTTTGCGCGAGGCCCGCACGCCCCCGCCTTCGAACCGGGCAAAGTAGAGCCCGCCGGGGAGTTCGTTCCCCCGGGCATCGCGGCCGTCCCAGCGCGGCGCATGCCGGCCGGGCGCGAACGACCCGCTCGCGACCGTCGCGACGCGGCGGCCGGACAGGTCGTGGATCGAAAGCTCGACTCGGGAATCCCGCGCGAGTTCGAATGCCAGCGTGCCGCCGGGCCGCGCCGGATTCGGGATCGCGCCACGGAACGAAGTGGCGATCGGCGCCGCGGCGTCGCTCACGCCGGTGAGCCCGTCGGTGATATGCAGCCGGAAACTCACGGTGTCGCCGAAGTCGCCCGCTCCCACCTTCCAGACGGCGATGGCGTAGTACGCGGCCGGCCGGCCCGTGAGCACGGCGCGTTCGTCGCCGCCGGCGCCCTCGGCGTCGCAGTCCACTCCGAGCGTGAGGAACTCGGGGCGCGCGTACAACCCGCCGTGGCCCGGGACGCGGCGAACGACCGCCATCGCGAGATCCGCCTGGCCCGTGAGGTTTTGCAGCACCACGTGCCGGTCGGCGCCGTCGAAGAAGAACTCGAAGAGACGGATGAACTGTCCCGCGCCCATCGTGACCGGGCCGTGCGTGCCGGCCGAGAAGCCGATCCACGCCGACTGCTCGCACTCCACGGCGAAGGACGCGGCCGGCGTTCCGGTGACCAGCGAGGCGCCGATGTCCCGCGGCCCCGTGACTCCACCCAGCCCGAGAGCGGGATCCGCGTCGACCAGGATCAGGTCGGTGGCGCCGGCGAGATCGGTGGCGGAGCGCAGGGGAACGCCGAACCCGTCGATCGGTCCGGGGGTCGGAGTGAACAGCGCCAGATCCACGTCATCGGCCGCCGAGAGCGGAACGATCCCCACGAGTCCCCAGTAACCGTCGTTGCCATCGCCGTGAAAGTCCGGGGAGCGCACGCCGTCACGGTTGGGGTACGGCGTGGTGCCCGGCGGAATCGCGTCGTGACCACCCGTGGGTTCGGGCACACCGGGGCGCACGAGCGGCACGCCCATCGTGAGCGACTGCGGCGCCCACACCCACTGCGCCGCCCACTCGTTGTTGCCTTCGTCGGCCTCCGCCACGCCGTTCGCGGGGTCGAACCAGATGCCGAGCGTGTGGCGCCCGCCGGGAACCGGCGCGCCGAGGGCGCGCGCCGCGATCCGTGTCTCGAGTCCGGCGAGACCCTGCTCGGAGGGCAGCGCGTGGGGCGAGCCGTCGACCATGGCGCTCAGGTCGAATCCGGGCCCGGCGAAGGGCTGCGTGTTGCGCGTGCCGAAGGCGAGATCGGTGGCAGCCAGATCGCCGCGCAGGAGCGGTGGAGCGCCGCCGTCTCCGCCGTGCGCCGACGTGTCGTAAGGAATCACCGGAACGTACCAGCCGCCGGGCAGGTGCCACGCGACATCGCACAACGAGCCCAGCGCCGCAGCCCGCGAGAGTGGCGAGTCCGCGGGGCGCGGCGCCGGCCGCCCGGGCTTGTTCCGGTACGAGTCGAGTCGCGCGCGCCGGGCGAAATCGAGTTCCCGCGACTCGGCCGGCGTGCTCTCGGGTGGCGGAACGGACCGGAAGGCGATGCGCTCGGCCGATGAGGCGACTCCCGCCGCGGCCGGGAGGAACCCGAGCAGAAGCATGGCGGGCAACGAGAGGATTCGGCTCACGGAGACCTCGAGGGAGCGACTGGCCTGTGGGGGCTCCCAAGCTAGCGGGGTGCGCCCATTCGGAGCAACAGAAATGAGGTGGGAGTGTCATTCGGCATGCTAACCTTTGCCGCGACCATTCCCTTCTTCCCGGAGCCCGACCTTGCGCCCAGCCCCTCGCTCGCTTCCGCACTCCGCCGCGCTGTTCTCCCTGGCCTTCACCGCCCTGCTGCCCGTTACCGCGGTGGCCCGGCCCGTCGAGTTCCCGCCCCTGCCCAATGGCGTGGTCGAGGTGCGCGAGGAGGCCGACGTGGCTCCGTACCTTGCGGCCTGGAAGGCGAACGCCTTGTCGCGCGTGCGCGCCGTGGCGCAGCCGATGACGGCGAACCAGCAGCAGTATGACGTCACCTGGTACGACCTCGCGCTCACGTTCACCCCCTCTACCATGAGCGTGTCCGGAACGGTGCGCATGCAGGCCACGGTCGTGGGCGGGCCGTTGTCCTCGGTCGAGCTCGACATGGGCACCGGGCTGCTCGAGGACGCAGCCACGTCCGCCGGGGTTCCCACCCCGACGTCCCGCTCGGGCGCGATCCTCACCGTGCAGTTGGACCACGCGTACGCGACAGGCGAAAAGATCGACATCACGGTCACCTACCACGGCGATCCGACCGACGGCGGCTATTTCGGCTTCCAGACCGTGAATGCGCGCCAGCTCATCTGGAGTCTTTCGGAAGCCTACGGCGCCCGCACCTGGTGGCCGTGCAAGGACGCGCCGGAGGACAAGGCGGACTCCGTGGACGTGCGATTCACCGCCCCTTCGGCGCTGACCGTCGTCTCGAACGGGCTGCTGGCGAGCCGGACCGTCGTGGGCCCCAACGCCACGTCGCACTGGCGCGAGCGCTACCCGATCACCACGTACCTCGTGTCCATCGCGGCTTACCCCTACACGCTCACGACCGACTGGTACCGGCCCTCGCCCACCGACTCGATGCCGTTGCAGTTCTACAACTATCCGGAGTCGGTCGCCGGCACCGCCGCGGTGCAGGCCAAGGTGAAGGACATGCTCGCGGCCTTCGCCGCGCGGTTCGGCGAGTACCCGTTCATCGCCGAGAAGTACGGGCACGCGCAGTTCCAGTTCGGCGGCGGCATGGAGCACCAGACCTGCACGAGCCTGGGCGCGTACAGCGAAGGGGTGCTCGCGCACGAGCTGGCGCATCAGTGGTTCGGCGATCAGGAGACCTGCTTCGACTTCGGGCACATCTGGCTCAACGAGGGCTTCGCCACGTTCGGAGAGGCGATCTGGCAGGAGGCCCTCGGCGGGCCGGCGGCGTATTCCGCCGAGATGAACGCCGCCCGCTACTTCGGACCTGGCACGGTGTTCGTGGCCGATGCCGCCAACGAGTCGCGCGTGTTCGATTCCAACCTGAGCTACAACAAGGGCTCGTGGGTCGTGCACATGCTTCGCCACGTGCTGGGCGACGCGAAGTTCTTCGAGTCGCTGCTGGCCTACCGCGACGCGTGGGGATACGACAGTCCCACCACCGAGAACTTCCGCGACGTGTGCGAAGCCGTGTCGGGCCGCGACCTGGACGCCTTCTTCCAGCAGTGGGTGTACGGCGAGTACTTCCCGATCTACCGGCCCACCTGGAACGCAGCGCCGGCGTCCGGCGGTTACGACGTGACGCTTCAGCTCGACCAGACTCAGTCGTGGCAGCTGTTCCACATGCCGGTGGACATCCGCATCACCACCACGGCCGGTGTGCAGAACTTCGTCGTGCGCGATTCGCTGGCGTCGCAGACGTTCGTGCTGCACGTGACCGCAGAGCCCACCGATCTGGCGGTGGACCCCGACGGCTGGATCCTCAAGCAGACCCAGTTCTCCGTCGTCGCCCCGCCGTTCGATCGCGCGGTGCTCGTGGTGAACGGCGTGGACTGGGCCACGTACGGCGCCGAGATCACGTCCGCCTACACCGACCAGGCCTTCTCGGGCAGCTACGCGATCGACTTCTGGGACACGTTCGCCGCGCCATCCGGCGGCTACCCCGGCGTGCTTCCCGCGCCGCTCGGGCACGGCGAAGTGCCGCCGGGCGTGCTGGGGCACTATCGCAACGTCATCTGGGTCGGCAACAACTTCAACGGCGATCTCGCGGCCTGGGGCAGCACCCCGATCCTGTCCTATCTGCGCGCGGGCGGAAACGTGCTGCTGATGACGCGTCAGGGCGAGCAGTTCCTGGGCGATTCGTTGCGCGCGTACCTGGGAGTGAACATCACGAACACGGGCTCGACGCTGTCCGACTGCCTCGCGACCCGGCCGGGCCTCGTGAACGTGGCGAGCCTGGGAAGCAACTCGCTCTGCGCGGCGTTCGACACCGTGCGCACGACCCCCGAGAGCCAGCTCCTGTTCCGCGCGAGCACCGGCTTCTCTCCCACGCGCGGCATCGGCGCGATCCGCATGCCCGCCGCCGGAGCCGGGCTGCGCCCTCACGGCGGCCGCTTCGCCTTCCTGTCGGGACGCCCCTATCGCTGGAACCACACCCAGCTCCGGAGCAACGTGTCCGCCATTCTCGCGAACTACTTTCTCGAGCCCATCGGCAGCGTGGACGTGAGCGCCGGGTATCTGCCCGTCATGCTCGAGTTCGCCACGCCGCGTCCCAACCCCTCGAGCGGTGCGACCACGTTGCGCTTCTCGCTGCCCGCGGCGGCTGCTGCTCGCGTGGAAGTGCTGGACCTGGCGGGACGCCGGGTGAGGCTGCTGGCCGACCGTTCGTTCGGCCCGGGAGCACATGAACTCACGTGGGACGGCACGCAGGAAGGCGGCCGGACGAGTGGCGCGGGCCTGTACTGGGCGCGCATCCAGGCGGGGGGCTCTTCCGCGGTACGCCGCATCGTGCGCGTGCGCTGAGGCGCTGGCGCCGGACTTCCGGGCGGATGGCGGGCAGGCCACCCGACCGTCGTGGTCTCTCTAATGAGGGGGCTGCGCGAAAGCGAGGACGTGCCCGTCCGGATCGCTTGAATACGCAACGAGATGGCCCCAGTCCCTCCAGCAAAGTCTGCTGAGCTCGCTGGCCCCCGCCGCCAGGGCGCGGGCATGGGCCACCCCGGCGTCGGGCACGACCAGGTACAACTCGGCGCGGGCGATTCCCGAGGCGCCGGCCGGGTCCGGCAGCGCGTCTCCCAGCAGGCGGCGGATGCCCGCTTCGGGCATCAGGCCGAGCACGGCGCCACCGGGCAGGTCGAACTCCGTCATGCCCGGCACGTCCAGTCGCGGGGCGATGCCGAGCGCCGCCGAGTAGAAGCGCGCGCTGCGCTCCTGTTCGGCCACGTAGAGGATCAGGTGCGCGGCGCCGTTCATGCGCGCCAGTATCCACCCGCGCACGCGCGGCGTCACGCCGGGGGCACGACGAGGGCCCGGCGCCACACGGCGCCGGGCCCCGCTCGAATGGCCGGGTCAGTTCGTGATCACGACCCGCTTCGTGAACGTGCGGCCGTCCGCCTGCATGCGGACGAAGTAGATGCCGGAGGACAGCGCGCGGGCGGATGCTCCGCGAAGGTCGAGCGAGTGGACACCCGCGTCGTAACGCCCGTCGGCGATCGTGCGCAGCTCACGGCCCTGGACGTCGAGCAGCGTGATGCGGACCGCCGCCGAGCGAGGGACGGCGAACGACAACCGTGCGCCCCGCTTCGCCGGGTTGGGCGTCGGGGAGCCGAGGGCGAAGTCGGTGATCGCCTGCGTGGCGGTCACGGTGGCCAGCCCCATGCGGCGGGTGATTCCCGCCCGGTCGGTCGTGACGACCCGATACGAGTAGGTGCGGCCGCCCACCACGCCGGCGTCGAGCATCGAGCTCTCTCCCGCTTCGTGACGAAGCTCACCGGCGACCGGCTCGAAGGAGCCGCCGTCGCCGTCGGCGCGCTCGAGCGACTCGCTCGCGACGTCCGCGGACTCGGTGAGCACCCAGCGCACGACGACGCCGGCATTCGTCGGCTCGGCCGCGAACATGGCCAGTTCGGTCGCGGTCACGGCGTCGAAGATGGAGAAGGGCGCATCGCTGTCGTCGCTGGTGGCGTGCCCGGCGGCGTCGTGCGCTACGACGCGCAGGATGCACGAGTTGGGCGCGTGCGGAGCGGTGACGAGCCAGTGGAAGCTCCCGGTGTTCGGGATGCCGGTGGCGATGGCCACGAACGGGCCGCCGGCGCGAGAGACCAGCAGGTCCACCGCGGAAACGCCGAAGCAGTCGCCGGCGCTCCACGTGAGCGTGTGCGTGGCGCCCACCAGGAGCGTCTCGCCGCCGTTGGGGGACGTCACCGCCGCCGAGGGCGCGGCGGGATCGGCGAACGGCGCGCCGGGAACGCGCAGCGCGCTGCCGACCACCGTTCCGATCGCGATGCCCGCCTTGTCGAGCGCGACCGATCCGCCGGACTCGTTGAATGCCCAGCGCCCGGCGAGCGTCGCGTCGAGGACGTCGGCCGTGATCATCCCGGCGCGAATGTCGGCCGCGCTGCGCGCGACGGTCCAGATGCGCGCCTCGTCGAGGGCGCCGTCGAAGAAGCCCGCGGCGACGCCGGCGGTGGTCATCGCCGTTCCGAGGGTGGCGTGCGCTGTGTTGACCGCGTTGGCCGGCCGGCCCACGGCCAGCGTGGCCTCGACGCAGCCGTCCAGGTACAGCGTCCACGTGGTGCCGTCATAGGTGGCGGCCGCGTGGTGCCACGTGCCATCGGCGGCGATCGGCGTCACGCCCGCCACGGGATGGTTGAGGCTCGGCGAGGCGCCCGACTGGGCCTCCTCGAAGTCGGCGCACAGCACGCCGTCGCTGGCGCGGATGCCGAACAGGTAGTTGATGTCCGCGACCGCGGTCTCGGCCTCGGCCCGGCCCTTGGCGAGCAGTGGAATGGCGTCCGGAATGCCGCCCGTGCCGGTGTTCGTTCCGGTGCCGGCGCCGTCGCGGCGGAACCAGCATTCCACCGTGAACGTGGCGCTGTTGAGCGACGGCACCGCTCCCATCGTGACGTAGTTGCCCGTGCCCGACAGGTCGAGCGCAGTGCTGGGCTCGGCAGTGGTCGTGGCGCATTCGGGCCCCGCCCAGAGCGAGCTGCCGCCCGAGTTCGTGGCGCGCACGCGGTAGCAGTACTCGCTCAAGGGCGACACCGCTCCGTCCGTGTACGACGTGCTGTTGGGCGCGAGCGTCGCGAGCGGCGCGAAGGGGCCGCCCGGTCCGGCCACGGAGCGCTCGACCTCGTAGGACGTTTCGGTCGTCGCGTTGTCGGTCCACGCGAGCGAGACGGCGTCGTGCACGAGGGCGGTCGCCGTCAATGCAGTCGGGTCGGCGGGAACGGGAAGCGGGCCGAAGACCAGATTGAACGGGGCCCCCTGCGCCCAAGCCCAACTGGCGCCCGTCTGGGTGCCCGTGACCGTGGTGCCGGCCGAACTGGCGATGGTGCCGCCGATCGCCTCGTTCATTCCCCAGCGCGCGACCAGTCCGGCCATCGGGGCGCCGAGCGGCGTGTTGATGCGGGACTGCAGCGTGGCCTGCGACAGCGCGCCGTTCCAGACGCGCGCTTCGTCGAGCACTCCGGCGAAGAACCCGGCGGCGGCCCCGGTCGAAGTGAGCGCCGAACCGAGCGCTGCATGCTGGGTGCTCGCGGACTGCGGCGGGCGGCCGACGGCGAGCGTCGTCTCGAGATTGCCGTCCAGGTAGAGGCTCCAGGTGGCGCCGTCGTACGTGGCGGCCGCGTGGTGCCAGGCGCCATTGGCGGGAATCGGCGTGACGCCGGCGACCGGGTGGTTGAGACCCGGGGAGGCGCCCGCGCTTCCCTCTTCGAAGTCGGCGACCAGCACGCTGCTCGTGCCGTCGATGCCGAGGAACCAATTCATGTCGGCCACGCTGCCGTCGGCCTCGGCGCGGCCCTTGGACATCAGGGGAACGGCGGTGATTCCGCCGGCGCCGGTGGAGGTGGCGACCCCCGCCGCGTCGCGGCGGAACCAGGTCTCGATCGTGAACGCCGGGAGCCCGAGCGCGGCGTTGTTGCCGAACGTGCTGTAGGCGTTGGTGCCGCCGAACGAAAGCCCGTAGTTGGGCGAGAAGAACGAGCCCGTCGTCCACGTCGCGCCATTCACCAGCGTGCCCGCGGGCGAGCCCCCCACCGAGTTGGCGGCGGCGAGTCCGCTGCCCTCGTCCAGACCCCAGCGCCCGGCGAGACCGGTGCCCGAGGCCAGCGGTGCGAGCAGGCCGGCCTGCAGGTCGCCCTGCGAGCGCGCGACGTTCCAGATGCGCGGCTCGTCGAGCGCGCCGGCGAAGAAGCCGGCCGCGGCGCCGGTGGAGGTCATGGCGGTGCCGAGCGCGGCGTGCTGCAGGCTGGCCGACTGCGGCAGGCGCGCGGCGCCGACCGCGACCGTGGACTCCAGGTTGCCGTTCAGGTACAGGCGCAGCGTCGTGCCGTCGAACGTCACCGCGGCGTGATACCAGACGTTCCGGGAGAGCGACGTGGTCCCGATGATCGGGTGATTCAGGCCGGGACTCGTCTGCCCGGTCCCCTCTTCGTAGTCGGCCACGAGGACGGAGTCGGTGGTGCGCACGCCGAGGAAGTAGTTCATGTCGAGCGTGCTGCCGTCGGCTTCGCCGCGTCCCTTCGTCACGAGAGGCACGGCCGAGGTGACGCCGCCCGTCCCGGTCGAGGTGGCGATGCCGGCCCCGGTGCGCTTGAACCAGGTTTCGAGCGTGAAGGTCGAGGCGCCCAGCGGCGCCGCGGCCCCGAAGGCGATGTGGTCGTTGACGCCGTCGAACTGCACGGCGCTCTGGGCGAGCGCGTCCGGCGTGGCGCAGAGCGAGAGCGCCGCCATCAGTCCGGCGCCCTTCAGGAGTCGGGAGAGATTCATGGGCTGTGCCTCCAGCAAGAGAGAAGGGCGCCCGCCACGAGGACGGGCGCCCGGAGGGTCAATGGACGAGGGCGATGCGGCGGACGCGGTCGAAGCCGGGAGCGCTCATGCGGACGAAGTAGATGCCGCTGCGCGCCGGCCGGCCGGCCGAAACGCCGTCCCAGCGCAGAGTGTGCGTGCCGGCGGCGAACTCATGGTCGGCGAGCACCTGCACTTCGCGGCCGGTCACGTCGTAGATCGCCACCTTGATGCGTGCGGCCGCGGGCGCCGAGAAGGCGACGCGGACCGCTCCACCCGCGGGATTCGGAGTGGGAGGCGCGAGCGCGAACGCGAGCGCGCCGTTCGAGGGGACGTCCGTCGTGGCGGCGGTGGTGAAGGTGCTGCTCGCGCCGGTGCGCGTGGTCGAGCCGTCGTCGGCGACGGCGTACCACTCGTACTCGGTCGAGGGATCGAGCGAAGCCCACGGCAGCGTCGCGGTGCCGCCTGCCGCCACGCGCACCGTGCCGAGCAGGACGTGCGGCGCCTGCGCGGTGGACATGTCGTAGGGAAGCGTGAACTGGCTGCTCGAGTCCGCGTCGGTTTCGTACGTGTTCGTCCACGACGAGTAGGTGCGGACGCGGATCACGTTGTTCGCGGGCGAGAACTCCATGATGCGCAGCAGACCGCCGCCGCCCAGCGAGCGGCTCTGGTAGTCGGAGAGCAGCGAATGCACGGTGCGGCCCTGGTACAGGTCGCTGCGCCGCCCCTCTCCCGGAACGTGACCGCCGAGCATGAGGAAGAGGTTCGGATTGTCCTTGAGCGAGTCGTACATGACGGCGCCCTGCGTCGAGAACGTGCCGGGATTGCCCGTGTTGATGAGCCAGTGCGTGGAGACCATGGCGCGCCGGTTCGGGTACGCCTTGAGCAGGCTGTCGGCCCACGCGAGCACCGGGCCGTCGGGCGTGCTGTCGTACTCGAGACCGATGCTGATGAAATCCATGCCGCCGCCGCTGAACAGGTCGAACCAGTTGTCGTTCGAACCGCGATAGCCGCCGCCGTAGTAGCTGCGGCCGGTGAAGCGGGCGACGCCGAAGTACTGGTTGTAGAACGCGGTCGAGCCGTTGGCGTCGCCGATCGGGGTCTGGTCGTGGTTGCCGGCGCAGATGCCGTACGGCAGGCCCTCGGCCAGGCCGGTGGCGAGCGGGCTCTCGATCATCGAGAACGACGAGTCCGCGCGCATCCATTCGATCGGGTCACCGCCGTTGTCGCCGTGCTCGACGCAGTCGCCCAGCTGGACGGCATAGCGGATGTCGCGCGAAACGCGGTTCGCGATCATCCAGGACATCTGGGACTTGAGCATGGCGTTCGTGCCGCCGTTGAGCTGTCCCGTGTAGTACTGCGTGTCGGGCAGTCCGACGAGCGTGAAGTCCGCCGGAGGAGCGCCGCCGCCGACCGGGCGCCCGTAGAAGCGCACGGTGAGGCTGTCGCTGTCCGGGTCGTTCACGGCCACTTCGAGCGTGGCGCTGACCGGCACGCCCGTCGCGCCGTTCAGGGGCGAGACCACCACGGGAATCGCCGGAGGATCGTTGACCGCCAGATTGAACGGTGCGGGCGCCACCCAGGCGTAGCCCGCGCCGGTGATGGCGCCGTTCACCGTGGTGCCGGCCGTCCCGCCGACCGCGGTGCCGCTGCCCTCGTCGAGCGCCCAGCGCGCGACGAGGCCGGCCGTCGGAGTGTCGATCTGCGAGTTCGCGGCGGCGCGCACCTGCGACAACGTGCGCGCGACGCTCCACACGCGCGCCTCGTCGATGGCGCCGTCGAAGAAGCCGGCGGCGACACCGGCCGAAGTGAGCGCGCTGCCGATGGCGGCCTGCTGGGTGCTCGCCGAGGCGACCGGCTGTCCGACCAGGAGCGTGGCTTCGAGCACGCCGTCCAGGTACAGCGTCCAGGTGGCGCCGTCGTAGGCGGCGGCCGCGTGATGCCAGACGCCGTTGGCCGGGATCACGGTGGTGCCCGCGACGGCATGGTTGAGGCTCGGGCTGGCGCCGCCGGCGCCCTCCTCGAAGTCCGCGATCAGCACGCCGTCCGACGCGCGGATGCCGAGAAACCAGTTGAGGTCCACGTTGCTGGCCTCGGATTCGCCGCGCCCCTTGGTGAGCAGCGGAATGGCGTCGGGCACGCCACCGGTGCCGGTGTTGGTCCCGGTGCCGGCGCCGTCGCGACGGAACCAGCATTCGATCGTGTACTGAGCGAGGTCGAGCGCCGCGGGGTCACCGAATCCCACGTACGTGCTCGACGTGAGATCGAGCGCGTAGTGGCTGGTGAGCGGCGTGGTCGCGCAGGCGGTCGGCGTGTAGGCGGAGGCGCCCGTGCCGTTCACCGCGCGCACGCGGTAGCAGTACGGAGTGTTCGGGGTCAGCCCGGTGTCGTCGTACGTGGTGACGTTGGCGCCGACCGTGCCGCGCGGCGTGAACGGGCCACCGCTGCCCGTGGTCGAGCGTTCGATCTCGAAACTGGTCTCGTTGGTCGAGCCGTCGGTCCAGGTGAGCGCGATCGACGTCGAGGTGGAACCACTCGCGCTCAGCGCGCTCGGCGCGGCGGGGCTGGTGAAGTCGAGGTCGAACGGCGCGCCGGTGGACCAGCTCCAGTTGGCGCCGCTGATGGTGCCGGTGAGCGTGAGGCCCGCGGAGCTGGCGACGCTGGCTCCCGTTCCTTCGTTCATGCCGTAGCGCGCGACGAGCCCGGCGGAGGCGCCCGGGATCGGGGTGTTGGCCGCACCCTGGAGTTCGGCGAGCGTGCGCGCGGTGCTCCACACCCGCGCCTCGTCGATGGAGCCATGGAAGAAGCCCGATGCGACGCCGGCGGTGTTCAGCGCGCCGCCGATCGACACGGGCATCACGGTGGGGTGCCCAGCGGGCTGGCCCACGACGACGCTGCCTTCGAGCGCGCCGTCGAGGTAGAGCTTCTGCGTCGTGCCGTCGTAGGTGACCGCGGCGTGATGCCACCCTCCGCCCGCGGTGATCGCTGTGGTGCCGAACACCGGATGGTTCAGGCTCGGCGACGCGCCGGCCGAGCTCTCCTCGAAGTCGCCCATCAGGACGCCGTCGGATTCGCGGATGCCCAGGAACCAGTTGACGTGCACCTGTGCGGTGTCCTGGTCGCCGCGGCCGTGGGCCACGAGCGGGATCGCGATGGCGCCGCCGCTTCCGGTGTTCGTGCCGACTCCGGCGCCGTCGCGGCGGAACCAGCACTCGATCGTGTAGACCGAGAGCCCGAGCGCGGCCGGATTGCCGTAGCCCACGTAGGCATCGGTGCCGCCGAAGAAGAGCGCATGTTCGCCGCCGCCGAACGAATAGCCCGTGGTCCATGCCGCGCCGTTCGCGAGCGTGCCGGCGGGGCCGGTGACGACCGAGTTGGCGGCCGAGGTGCCGGAGCCCTCGTTCAGCCCCCAGCGCCCGAGAAGGCCGGTGCCGCTGGTGAGCTTGAGCGGCATGTCGGCCTGGATCTGGGCCTGGGACTTGGCCACGTTCCAGATTCGCGCTTCGTCGAGCGCGCCCCTGAAGAATCCCGCCGCCGTTCCCGCGGACGTCAACGCGCTGCCGAGCGAGGCGTGCTGGGTGCTGGCCGACTGCGGCAGCCGGCTCGCGCCGACGGTGAGCGACGCCTCGAGGTTGCCGTTCAGGTACAGCCTCAGCGTCGTGCCGTCGAATGTGGCGGCGCCGTGGTACCACACGTCACGCTGCAACGGCGTGGTTCCCACGACCGGATGGTTGAGCCCGGGACTCGTCTGGCCCGTGCCCTCCTCGTAGTCGGCCACGAGCACGGAGTCCGTGCCGCGGATGCCGAAGAAGTAGTTCATGTCCACCACGCTGCCATCCGCTTCGGCGCGGCCCTTGGCCACGAGCGGCACGGCGGTCACCCCGCCGGAACCCGTGGACGTGGCGACGCCCGCGCCGGTGCGCTTGAACCAGGTTTCGAGCGTGAACTGCGATGCGCCCAGTGCGGGCGCGGCGCCAAAGGTGACATGATCGTTGGTGCCGTCGAGAAGGACCGCGGACTGGGCGAAGGCGGAAGACGGCAACGAGGCGAAGCCGAGCATGGCGGCAAGGCACGCGGCATGGGGCAGGAGAAGCTGCGCCACGCCGCGGCCGGGATTGCGGCTCACTCTAAAGGTGCGCATGGGACCATCCCGTCGAGTTTCGTGTGGGGCCGGTCCCTGGCGCGGATATACCTGAGAAAAGTGTATGAAACGGAGTTGCCGCTCCCCTAGGGCGAAGTTTCCCGAAATCCTCCTGTCATCGCGAAAGGCGCCCGGTGGTGCCGGATTCGTTGCGAGCCGCCCGCCTTTCACTGCCGGGAAGTTCCACCGGGGCAGCCGCGTGGAAGAACCGTCGCCTGTACCGACAGGCAGCGCGCTGGATTGTGGCGGGGCGCGAGCCGATAACGG
>JADLGX010000424.1 GCA_020849095.1 Candidatus Eiseniibacteriota bacterium | reverse complement strand
GCCAGGCACAGCACGCGGCCGGCAACTGGCAGCAAGTGCGCGTGCTCGCGCAGGAAGTCGTTGGGTTCGGAGCCGAAGGCCCAGCCTTCGGCGGCGTAGCGTTCGTCCCAGTCGGGAGGCGGAGTCGCGGCGGAGTCGGTCATGGGACGCAGCATAGGAGGGCCTGCTCCGGGTGCAAGTCCCGGGGCCCGGCTTGGCCTGCCGTGCGCAGTCCTCTAATGTGCGGCGTCCAATGCTCACTTCCCATGCTTACCTGCTGCCCAGCGTCCCGACCATGCTCATCGACGAGCAACGCGGGGACGTGACCGAGATGATCGAGGCGCTGTCCGCCTCCGGTGAACGGCTCGCTGCCGAAAAACCCGATGCCATCGTCGCGCTGTCTCCCCGCTGGGTGAGCCCCGGCCCCTTCGCGGTGGACGATTCGCGCCAGCTGCGCTCGGTGATCGACCTGCCGGGCTTCGGCGTGGAGCCGCGCTACGACTGCGCCGGTGACCCCGCGCTCGCGCGGCTGCTGGTGGAGCAGGTCAACAAGACCGGCGTGCGCGCCACCGTGTCGCGCCGCGGCATCGACAGTTCGGCCGCCATTCCGCTGCACTTCTTCGCTCGCGCGCGCTGGGCGCCGGTCGTTCCGGTGTCCATCGGCGAGGGCACGCGCGAAGAGCACCGCGCGTGGGGCGCCGCGCTGCGGCACGCGCTCACCGCGTGGGAAGGCAAGGCGGCGTTCGTGGTGGGCGGCGCGCTGTCGTGGAGCGTTCACGACTTCAACCTGCGCCGTGAGGTTCCCGACGGCCTCGACCTGGACCAGCGCGTGCTGAGCATTCTGCGGCGCGGCGACTGGAGCGAGCTCGAGGACGCGGTCGAGACCGCCGGCAAGCGCGCGGCTCCCGAGGCGCAGCTGCTGCACCTCGAAGTGCTGCGCGGCTTCCTCATGCTGGAGCACGTGCCCGGCGACGTGCTGGAGTACGAGACCTCGCCCGGCATCAGCACGGTGCTGGTGGAGTACCCGCTGCATGGCGCGGAGAACGCCGGCGACTGAGCCGGCGTGACCACGCCGTGCGCGTCCTGCTCGTCAACGCGTTCCACTGGCTCAAGGGTGGCGTCGAGCGCACCTACTTCGACGAGTCGCGCTGGCTGACGGCCGCGGGGCACGACGTGGCGCACTTCGCCACCGCCGATACGCGCAACGAGCCCAGCCCCACGGCCGTGTGGTTCGCGCCGCACGCCGACTTCGGCGAGGGCGCGCCGTTGCTCGCGCAGCTGGGCGCGCTGCCGCACGCCATGTGGTCGGCGCCCGCCGCCGACGCCATGGCGGCGCTGCTCACGCAGTTCCGGCCCGACGTGGCCCACCTGCACGCGCCCAGCCGCTACCTGACGCCTTCGATACTCGCGCCGCTCGAGCGCGCGGGCGTGCCGGTGGTGATGACGCTTCACGACTTCAAGCCGTGGTGCACCAACCGGCTGCTGTACGCGCACGGCGAGATCTGCGAACGCTGCCGCGGCGGGCATCACTGGCACGCCGTGCAGACCGGCTGCGTGCAGGGCTCGCGGCTGAAGAGCGCGATCGGCGCCGTCGAGGCCTACCTGCACGACCACTGGCGCGCGTACGCCAGCGTGCGGCGCTGGGTGGCGCCGTCGCAGTGGGTGTACGACAAGGCGCTCACGTTCGGGGCCGAACCCGCGCGCATGCGCGTCCTGTCGCACGGAGTGGAGCTGGCTTCTGCAGATGGCGGCGCCGGACTACCTCCAAACCTCCCCGCCCGCTACGCGCTCTTCGCCGGCCGGCTCGCGGTGGAAAAGGGCGTGCAGCTGCTGCCCGCTATCGCGCGCGCCATCGCGCCCGAGGCGCTGGTGGTGTGCGGCGACGGCCCGCTGGCCGGCTGGCTCGACGCGCAGGCGCTGCCCAACATCCGTCGCGTGGGGCGGGTGAACGACGCCACGCTCGCGGCGATCCGCGCGCGCGCGTCGGTGGTGCTGGCGCCCAGCACGTTCGTCGAGCACTTCGGCTACAGCGTGGCCGAGGCGCTGCTCGACGCCAAGCCCGTGGTGGCCGCGCGCATCGGCGCGCTGCCCGAGCTGGTGGAGCACGAGGTGACCGGGCTGCTCGCCACGCCGGGCAACGGCGAAGAGCTGGGCGCCATGGCCAAGCGCGCGCTCACCGATCCGGCAGCGACATCGTGGGGACTGGCCGGCCGCGAGCGCGTGAAGCGCGTGGGTGATCCCGCGGTGCACCTGGCCGGACTGCTGGCGGTCTACGACGAGGCGGTCGCCGCTACTTCTGCGAGCCGAACTCCCACGCGTCGCGGCCGCGCTCCAGCGTGACGCCCAGCGCGAGCACCATGCGGTTGATCGAGTTGTAGAAGGACGCGATCTCCACCGCGCGCACGATGGCCACGTCGTCGAAGCCGTACTCGCGCACCCGTTCGATGTCGGCCTGCGTGCGCTCGGCCGGTTCGCACGTGACCGCGACCGCCATGTCGAGCAGCACGCGGTCGCGCGCCGGCAGGTTGGCCTGGCGGTAGTCCTTGGCCACGGCCTGCGCCAGGTCGTCGCCCACGTGGCGCGCCAGCTTGGGCCCGTGATGCGCCACGCAGTAGGCGCAGCCGTTGGTGGCCGACACGACCAGCGCGATCATCTCGGCCTGCGCGAACGTGAGCGGCTCGGGGTGGTCCATGAGCGTGCGAAACGTGGCGAAGGCCGCCTCGAGCCCCGCGGGATGGGCGCCCCACGCCTGCCAGATGTGCGACACCTGCTGCGACGAAGCGCGCGCGCGGATGCGGTCGTAGACGTGCTTGAGCGCGGGAGTGGCCGCGTCGGGGGCGATGCTCGGGGTCCAGCTCATGGGGCCTCCAGTTGGCGTTGGGCTGGAGATGCTAGGGATGGCGGGAGTGGAGGGCAAGGCGGAGGCTCCGGAGTCGGATTGGGCAACATGCTTCTCCTCGCGTAGTTTTCCGCCCATGTCCGAACCCGCTGCTCCGCCGCCGCCGCAGGCCACCGGCATCCGCCGGCTGGCCGTGCTGCTCGTCGTCACCGTGCTGGTGGCGGCGGCGCTGGTCGCGACTCGTGACCGTTTCAGTCCGACGCCTCCGGCGTCGGCACCCGATCCGCTCAAAGGGGTCGAGGATCCCGTCGCACGAGCCCTGCGCACGGCGGCGGTGGACACCACGCGCCGCACCCAGTGGCTCGACGAGGTCGAAGGGGTGGACGTGAGCGCGCTGGACGGCACGCAGCGCGAGCTGTTCCTGCGCGTCGCCAACAGCCAGCGCTGCGCGTGCGACTGCGGCTACACCCTGGCCGAGTGCCGGGCCTTCGATCCCGCGTGCAGCCTGAGCACGCCGCGGCTGGAATCGATGCGCGATTCCGTCGTCGCGGGCACATTTCGCGCCCCTGCCGGGCTGCGAGAGCGTCCCGTCGCCGGGCGTTGACACCCCGCAAGCGCCCCGCCTAGTCTCCGCGCATTCCCGCCCGAGATTCCCGCCGCGATTTTCCAAGAACTCCCGGGGCATCCATCCGTCCCGTCTTCCGAGAAGGCAGGAGGTTCATCATGGCCTGGAAGGACCTGACGCCCAAGACGTTCGCTTCCATCCGCGAGCTCAACGGCATCTCGCAGCGCACGCAGGAAGAGCACTACGAGCTCTACAAGGCGTACGTCGCCAAGACCAACGAGATCCAGAAGAAGCTCGACACGGTCGACCGCTCGACCGCCAACCAGATCTTCAGCGACCTGCGCTCGCTGCGCGTGGACCTGTCGTTCGCCTGGGGCGGCGTCAAGAACCACGAAACGTTCTTCGGTCACCTCGGTGGCAGCGGCGGCGCGCCCACGGGCAAGACGCTCGAGCTGATCAACCGCGACTTCCCGTCGTACGACGCCTGGCTCGCCGACTTCAAGGCCTCGGGCCTCGCGGCGCGCGGCTGGGTGTGGCTGGCTTTCGATCACGACACGGCTTCGCTCACCACGGTGGTGGGCGACGCGCAGAACACGTTCCCGCTGTGGAACGCCACGCCGATCCTGGCGATGGACGTGTACGAGCACGCGTACTGGTTCGATTTCGGCCGGCTGCGCGCCAAGTACATCGAAGCGTTCTTCGCCAACCTCGACTGGGCCGTCGTCGAGCAGAACCTGGTGCGTGCGCTCGCCATGCAGGCGGCCGCCAAGTAGTTCGTTCATTCACGGAGCGGCCCAGCCGTTCCCGTCCCGGGTCCCCTTTCGGGGGCCCGGGCGCGATTTTCGGAGGATGCACCCCATGGCCGCTGCCAGCTTGCTGCCGGTGATCGGCAAGCCCTCACCCGACTTCACGCTGCCTTCCACGTCGGGCGAGCCGGTCTCGCTCAAGCAGTTCAAGAACAAGAAGACGGTCGTGCTCTACTTCTACCCGAAGGACGAGACGCCGGGCTGCACCAAGGAAGCGTGCGGATTCCGCGACCTGACGGCCGACTTCGACAAGGTGGGCGCCGTCATCCTGGGCGTGTCCAACGATCCGATCGACTCGCACCTCAAGTTCCGCGACAAGCACAAGCTGCCGTTCGAACTGCTGGCCGACGAGGACGCCGCGGTGTCCAAGGCGTTCGGCGTCTTCAAGCAGAAGAACCTGTACGGCAAGAAGTACCTGGGCATCGAGCGCACCACGTTCATCATCGATCGCACCGGACGGATCGCGCAGATCTATCCCAAGGTGAAGGTCGAAGGTCACGTGCAGGAAGTGCTGGCGTTCCTGAGCGACGAAGACTGACGCGCACGGCCGGCGCCGCGGCAACCGCCCCGGCGCCGGCGCTCGCACCCTCCGGCGACCGGCCGGACGGGGGAGCCGCATGGCCAACCTCCCGAAGCGCCCCGTACCCGTCTTTCCCCTTCCCGGCGTCGTGTTGTTCCCGAACGCCGTGATGCCGCTGCACATCTTCGAGCTGCGCTACCGCACCATGGTGCGCGACGCGCTGTCGGGCGAGCGGATGATCGCGCTGGCCACGCTCAAGCCGGGCTGGGAAGCCGACTACCAGGGCAGCCCCGCCTTTCACGAGATCGGCTGCGTCGCCGAGTTCGAAGAGGTGAACTGGCTGCCCAACGACTGCTACGACCTGCGCCTGCGCGGCGTGATCCGCGCCCGGTTCACCAAGGTGGCGCGCGAGTTTCCCTACCGCGCCTGCGAGGTCGAGCTCATGCGCTCGTCGCCGTATGATGAGGACGATCCGCTCGCCGGCATGGAGCGCGAGGCGCTGCTCGAGACCACGCGCGCGCTGCTGCCGCTGGGCGAGCGGTTCTGGACGAGCCCGCCGCTCGCTCCGCAGGGCGCGGACTTCGAGACCATCGTCAACACCATCGCGCAGGCGTCACGCCTGCCGACCGAGGCGCGGCTCGAACTGCTGGGCATCGACAGCGTGTTCGATCGCGCGCGCAGGCTGCACGAGCTTCTGGAGAACATCTCGATCGGACCGGCGTCGCCGCCGGAATCCGATCTGGGCCGCAACTGACGCGCGGCGATCACGCCTCGCGACATCAAGGACAGGTGACGACATGAAGTTTCCCGCCGAGCCGTTCCGGATCAAGGTCGTCGAGCCGCTGCGCCGCGTGAGCCGCGAGGAGCGCGAGCGCCACATCACCGAAGCCGGGCTCAACATCTTCTCGGTGCCCGCGGACACCATCTACGTGGACCTGCTGACCGACAGCGGCACCTCGGCCATGAGCGACAACCAGTGGGCCGGGATCATGATGGGCGACGAGTCCTACGCCGGCAGCCGGAACTTCTTCAACTTCCAGAAGACCGTGCGCGACATCTTTGGGTACCCACTTGTGATACCCACGCACCAGGGTCGCGTCGCCGAGAACCTGCTGTTCTCGACCGTGCTCGAGCAGGGCGACATCGTTCCCAACAACATCCACTTCGACACCACGCGCGCCAACATCCAGCACCAGGGCGCCGAGGCGGCCGACCTGGTGATCGACGAGGGACTCGATCCCACGGCGCTGCACCCGTTCAAGGGCAACCTCGATCCCGCCAAGCTGGACCGGCTGCTCACCGAAAAGCGCGGCCGGGTGCCGCTGGTGATGCTGACGGTGACCAACAACTCCGGCGGCGGCCAGCCCGTGTCGCTGGCCAACGTGCGCGCCGTGCGCGCCGTGTGCGACAAGCACAAGGTGCCGCTGTTCTTCGACGCCTGCCGCTTCGCCGAGAACTGCTACTTCATCCAGCAGCGCGAAGAGGGCCAGGCCGGCCGCAGCATCGAGGAGATCGCCAAGGAGCTGTTCTCGTACGGCGACGGCTGCACGATGAGCGCCAAGAAGGACGGCCTCGTGAACATCGGCGGCTTCCTGGCCATGAAGAACGAGGAGTGGGCCAAGCAGATCACCAACCTGCTCATCCTGATCGAGGGCTTCCCGACGTACGGCGGACTCGCCGGCCGCGACCTCGAGGCCATCTCGCGCGGCCTGCGCGAGGTGCTGAGCGAGGACTACCTGGCGTATCGCGTGGGACAGGTGGCGCACCTGGGCGAGCTGCTGGACAAGGCGGGCGTGCCCATCGTGAAGCCCGTGGGCGGGCATGCGGTGTACATCGATGCCAAGAGCTTCCTGCCCGACATTCCGCAGTCGCAGTTTCCCGGCCAGTCGCTGGTGGTGGCGTTGTACCGCGAGTTCGGCATTCGCGCGGTCGAGGTGGGCAGCCTGATGTTCGCGCAGCCCGACGAGAAGACCGG
>JADLGX010000423.1 GCA_020849095.1 Candidatus Eiseniibacteriota bacterium | reverse complement strand
GCCCGCCCGCATCGGCATTGTTCCGTTCAGTTGCCCCCTGCGGAGGAAGACATGACGAAGGAGGAGCTGCGCGCGGCCTTTTCGAAGTTGAGCGCGGAAGACCGGCTGGATCTCGTGGACGAGCTCTGGCGCGACCTGCACGGTGATCCCGATGCGCGACCACTGTCGCCTGAACAGGCCGAGGAACTCGAACGCCGGCTGCGCGACCTCGAACGAAATCCGGGCCCGTACCCGACCTGGGAGGAAGTCCGCGCGCGCTTCGACGAGCGACGGCAGTGAGGCGTGTCGAATGGTCGCCTCAAGCGCAGTCGGACCTGATCGACGCGTGCGACTGGTATGAGGAACACCGCTCGGGCCTCGGAGGCGAACTGCGCGAGACTCTCGGGAGGTACACGGAGCTTCTGAGGGAGTTCCCGGAGTCCCATCCGGTGGTGTTCACTCGTGTGAGACGCGCTTCCCTGGGGCGCTTCCCGTGGTCGGTTCACTACCTCGTCGAGTCCGACCGCATTCTCGTCGTCGCGCTCTTCCACCATTCGCGCCACCCACGCCAGTGGCGGGGACGTGTTCAGGAGAGGGCTCCGGAGTTCGCGGCGGCATGAACTGGGAGTGCGGCGTGCAGAAGGTGCGCGAGGGTTGAACCTCCCTCACTGACCGCCCTCGCTACCCCTCCACAATCGCGCGCAACAACTCCCACGCGCCGTCCACCGTCAGCCGGGAGAGGCAGCGCAGGTCGTCGCACTCGTCGCGGTGGCAGGGGCTGCACTCGACGCGCGCGTAGTGCGCGCGGTGGCCCTCGCGCTCGGGGTAGGGAAAGAACATCGCCGGGCGGTTGCGGCTCATCAGCCCCAGCGTGCGCGCGCCGCTCGCCACCGCCGTGTGCAGCGGACCGGTGTCGCCGCTCACGAACGCGCGGCAGAGCGACTGCAGCGCCACGAACCGCGCGATGGGCCAGCCCTCGATCACGAATGCGCGCCCCGCGGGTAGATGCGCCGCGCACTCGCGCGCCGCGCCCTCCTCGCCCGGCCCCGCGGTCAAGAGCACCATGGCGTCCGCGCGCGAATCGAGCAGGCGCCGGGCCAGCGCCACGAAGTTCGCCGGCGCCCAGCGACGCGTGGGCCAGCGCGCGCCCGCGTGCATGCCCACCCGGAGCGCGTCCGCCGGAACGCCCAGCGCCGCGAGTCCCGCGCGCGCCTCGTCGCGCAGCGCCTCGCTCACGTGCAGGCGCGGCGTCGAGGGCTCGGCGGGCACCGGCCAGCCCAGGGCGGCGACGCTCGCCAGGTGGAATCCGGTCGCGGACAGCGTGCGCGGGCGCGCGTGGTGCGTGTACAGCGCCGAGCGCCAGCCCTTGTTGGGATATCCCACGCGTGCGCGCGCGCCGCTCGCGAAGGTCCAGACGGCCGTGCGCGGATTGCAGAAGCAGTCGATCACCACGTCGGGGCCCCACGCGCGCATGTCGCGGACCAGCGCGAGTGTCTCGCTCGCCGAGGGCTTGCCCGCCACGGTGAACAGCCGCTCCACGCGCGGGTCGCCCTGCAGCAGCGGCGCCAGGGCGCGCTCGAGCACGTAGCCGATGGCCGCCCGCGGGCACGCGGCGCGCGCGGCTTCGAGCGCGGGCAGCGTCAGGCAGATGTCGCCCAGGAAGCGCGGGCGCACGAACAGGATCTTGCGGACGTCGGCGGGATTCATGGGCCTCGCATCGCGCGGGTGAGTAGAATGCGCGCACCGTAACCGAGCCGAGCCGAGCAGTGCCACCCGCCACGCCCGAGGAGCCCGAGTGAGCCGCGATCCGCAGCGCCCCGCGCACGCCGTCGAGACCAACGCCGTCCACGGCCCGCACGCCGAGCGCACCGGCGCGGTCAGCACGCCCATCGTGCACAGCGCCACGTTCTCGTTCCCCAGCCTCGAGGAGATGATCGCCGAGCAGGCCGCCGGACCGGCGGGCTCCGTCTACCAGCGGCTCGGCCACCCGACCATCCACGCGGTCGAGGAGCGGCTCGCCCAGCTCGAGGGCTGCGATGCCGCGCTGCTGTTTCCCTCCGGCATGGCGGCCATCTCGACGATGTTCCTGGCCCTGCTGCGCGCGGGCGACCACGTGGTGTGCGTGGACCCGTGCTACGGCGGAACGCAGGCGCTGCTGACGTGGGGGCGCGAGCGGCTCGGCTGGGACTACACGCTCGTGGACGTGCGCCGACCCGAAGCCTGGGAGGCGGCGTTCCGCCCCAACACGCGGGTGCTGCACCTGGAGTCGCCCATCAATCCCACGCTCGCGGTGATCGACATTCGCGCGGGCGCCGAACTGGGGCATCGCCACGGCGCCACGGTCACGATCGACAACACCATCGCCTCGCCGCTGGGCCAGCGTCCGCTCGAGCTGGGTTGCGACGTCAGCGTGTACAGCGCCACCAAGTCCATCGGCGGGCACAGCGACCTGCTGGCCGGCGCGGTCATGGGAAGCGCGCGGCACATCGAGGCGATCGCCTCGGTCCGCCTGATGTTCGGCCCCATCGCCGATCCCGCCATGGCCTGGCTCATCGAGCGCAGCCTCAAGACCATGCCCATGCGCATCCGCGCCAGCAACGCCAACGCGCTCGAGCTGGCCACGCGGCTCACGGCCCACCCCAAGGTCGCGCGCGTCTTCTATCCCGGGCTGCCGTCGCATCCGCATCACGCCCTCGCCGCCGCGCAGATGCGCGAAGGCTTCGGCCCGCTGCTGTCGTTCGAGGTGAAGGCGGGCGCCGACGCGGCGGTCGAGGTGGTGGGCCGGCTGCGCGTGATCAAGCATGCCGCCAGCCTGGGCGGCGTCGAGTCGCTCGCCTCCCTGGCCGCCCACACGTCGCACAAGGTGCTGGGGCCCGAGGGGCGCGCCCGCGCCGGCATTCCCGAAGGGCTCATCCGCGTCTCGGCCGGGGCCGAACACGTGGACGACCTGTGGGGCGACCTCGTGCAGGCGCTGGGCTGAACGCCGTTTCGGGCCATTCCGGCCGTTCCGCGCCGCCGCCGGAGGGGCGGGCGTCACGCCCGGGTCAGGACTGGGCATGCGCTTGCCGGACCGGCGCGCCCCCGTGCTATCCTTGCGCCCGCTTTCCAGCTTCCAGTAACCCTGACCGGAGGAATCCGCTCGTGAAGCGTCTGGCCTCGATCGTCGTCCTGCTTCTCAGCCTGTGCGCCGTTCCCCAGGCCTTCGCCGCTCCGGTGGTGGTGGCCACGCCCGCCACGCCCGCCGCGCCTGCCGTGACGGACAGCGTCGGCCTGCTCGAGCGCGCGGTCGCCAAGGATTCGACGAACTTCGACAACCTGTATCGCCTGGGCGTCATGTACCTCGAGCGCGAGCGTATGCAGGACGCGCTCAAGGTGCTGAGCAAAGCCAACGTCGTGCGTCCCGGCAACACCAAGGTGCTCGTCAACCTGGGCGTCGCCGCCGACGCGATCGGGCATGCCGAGGAGGCGCAGGGCTTCTACCAGTCCGCGCTCACCGTGTCGCCCGAGGATTCGGTGGCGCAGTGCCGGATGGCCAGCTCCAAGTACGCGCAGGGCAAGTACGACGACGCCATGAAGCTGTTGCGCGAGATCGTGTCCAAGAAGCCGCGCGCGCACTGCGCCTACTTCACGCTCGGCGTGGCCATGGCCGACGCGGGCATCTACCGCGACGCGATCCGCATGTGGAAGAAGGTCGTCGAGCTGGCTCCCGATTCGCCCGAGGCGCTGAGCGCTCGCGAATCCATCGACGTCCTGGAAAAGTTCCTCCAAGGCAAGTAGTCCCGGGCTTCTGGCCCACGGCCGGCTTTCGGTTCGCCGCGGCGCACCCACCGGTGCGCCGCGGTTCCTTTTCGGGACGGACATGATCTACCTCGACCACAACGCCTCCACACCCGTGCGCCCGGAAGTCGCGGACGCCATGAACGCCGCGCTGCGCGAGCTTTCGGCCAATCCGTCGAGCGCGCATCGCGAGGGGCAGCGCGTGCGCGCCGAGGTGGAACGCGCGCGCGCGCGTGTGGCCGCGTTCGCCGGGGCGCGCGAGGACGAGGTGGTGTTCGTGTCGGGCGGCACCGAGGGCGACCACCTGGCCATCGTGGGCTGCGCGCTCGCCCGGCGCGCGGAGGGGCAGCACGTGGCGTTCGCCGCGCTCGAGCACCACGCCGTGCACGGCGCCGCGCACCTGCTTCACGAACTGGGCTGGACGCACTCCGAGCTGCCGTGCGACGGCGACGGCCGCACGATTCCCGATGCCGTGGACGCGCTGCCCGCCGGCACCACGGTGCTGTCGGTGATGCTCGCCAACAACGAGACCGGCGTGCTGCAGCCGGTGGCCGAACTGGCCCGGCGCGCGCGCGCCCGCGGCATCCGCGTGCACTGCGACGCGGTGCAGGGCGCCGGCAAGGTGCGGGTGAACGTGGCGGAGCTGGGCGCCGACTACGTCGTGCTGTCGGGCCACAAGTTCGGCGGGCCCAAGGGCGCCGCGGCGCTCATCGCGCGCCGGGACGCGCCGCTGTCGCCGCTCTCGCGCGGCAGCGCGCACGAGCGCGGCCGGCGTGGCGGTACCGAGAACGTGGCGGGCATCGTCGGACTGGGGCTGGCCTGCGAACTGGCCGGCGCCGAACTGGACGCGCAGGCGGAGCGCATCGGCGCCCTGCGCGCCGCGTTCGAGGCGGGGTTGCGCTCGGCGCATCCGGATTGCGTGATCCACGGCGAGCGGGCGGAGCGCCTGCCGAACACCACCAACGTGTCGTTCCCGGGAGCGCGCGCCGACCATCTGCTGCTCGCGCTCGATGCGCGCGGGCTCGCCGCGTCGGCGGGCGCGGCGTGCGCGAGCGGAGCGGTCGAGCCCTCGCCGGTGCTCGCCGCCATGAACGTGCCGCGCGAACTGGCGATCGGCGCGCTGCGCTTTTCGTTGGGCGCGGCCACGACTGCGGCCGAGATCGAGGCGGCGCTGGCCATCGTGACGGCCGCCGTGGCCGCCGCGCGCGGCGCGGGGGTGCGCGCGTGAGCGCGGCGCCCGGAAAGCTCAGGGTGCTCGCCGCCATGAGCGGCGGCGTGGACTCGGCGGTCGCGGCCGCGCTGCTCGCCGAGCAGGGGCACGAGGTCACGGGCGTCACGTTGCGCCTGGCCTGCTACGGCAAGCAGCCCGACAATCCGCGCGCCTGCTGCACGCTCGACGCCATGGACGACGCGCGGCGCACCGCCATGACCATGGGCTTCGCGCACCACGTGATCGACGCCGAGGACGTGTTCCGCCATCGCGTGCTGCAGCCGTTCGTGGACGGCTACGCGGGCGGCCGCACACCGTATCCCTGCGCGCTGTGCAACCAGCACCTCAAGTTCGGAGACCTCGTCACGCGCATGGAGCTGACCGGCGCCGACGTGCTGTGCACCGGGCACTACGCGCACGTGCGCGTACTCGAAGGCGGCGAGGTGGGGCTGTTCCGCGGGCGCGACGCGGACAAGGACCAGACCTACGCGCTGGCGCTTGTTCCCTACGCCGCGCTGTCGCGCACGCGGCTGCCGCTCGGCTCGCTGACCAAGACCGAAGTGCGCGAGCATGCGCACCGGCTGGGGCTCAAGGTGTGGGACAAGGTCGAGAGCCAGGACCTGTGCTTCGTGCCCGACGGCGACTACGCCGGCTACATCACCGGCAAGCTGGGCGAGACGCGCGGCACCGCGCCGGGAGACTTCGTGGACGCCGCCGGCCACGTGCTGGGCGCGCATCGCGGCGTGATCCACTACACCGTGGGACAGCGCAAGGGGCTGGGGCTGGCGAGCAGCGAGCCGTGGTACGTGCTGGCCATTGACGCCGCGGCCAACACCGTCACGCTGGGCCGGCGCGCCGAGCTCGAGTCGCCGGGGCTGGTGACCGACGCGATGAACTGGCTCACCGCCACGCCGCCGGCCGACGGCACGCGCGTGCTGGCGCGCATCCGCTACAACCACGCCGGCGCCATGGCCACGCTGCGTCACGCGGCGAACGGGGCCGTCGAGGCGCTGTTCGACGAGGCCACGCCCCAGATGGCCGTCACGCCGGGCCAGCTGGCGGTGTTCTACGACGGCGATCGCTGCTTGGGCGGGGCCAGTATCGCGCGCGCGCTGCCCAACGCGGCGGCGGTCGCGCGGGCGTCCGCGCAAGGCCAGGAGGCGCGGACGTGAGCGGGACGTTCCAGACGCGCACACTCACGCACTGCCTGGCGTGCGACGCCGACCGCCTGAACGACTTTCCCATGCGCTACCGGTGGCGCGACCACGAGTTTCCCGCGGCCGAGTGCCCGTGGTGCGGCATGCGCTCGCTGCGCGTGCAGCCGGTGGGGGAGACGCTGGCGAGCATGTACTCGGCCGAGTACTTCGAAGTGGACTTCCGCTGCGGACGCTCCGACACGAACTCGTTCGACGAGGCGGCATTCCGCTCCGAGAACGCCGGGCTGCTCGACGCGTTCGAGCGCTATCGCGGCAAAGGCCGGCTGCTCGAGGTGGGCTGCGCGTCGGGCTGGCTGCTCAAGCACGCCGCCGAGCGCGGCTGGCAGGTGACCGGAGTCGAGCTGTCGCCCGAGGCCGCCGCGCATGCGAAGTCGCTGGGCGTGGACGTGCACGTGGGCGCGCTCGAGAACGTGACGCTGCCCGCGGGAGGTTTCGACCTCGTCTACATGGGCGACGTGCTCGAGCATGTTCCCGATTGCCGGGACACCGCCGCGCGTGTCGCGGAACTGCTGGCGCCGGGCGGGCACTTCTACCTGCGCGGCCCGATCACCACCCACTCCATCGCGCGCCAGCTGGCGCTGGGGGCGTACGGTCTGGTGGGCGCCAGCATCACGCTGCGCGAGCCGCCGTACCATCTGTGGGAGTTCACGCCCACGTCGCTGCGGCGCCTGATGGGCAAGGTGGGGCTGAGTGTGGTCGAGATGCGCGAGGCCAAGATCGCGCCCGGCAGCGCGCAGGGACGCAAGCGCGGGCTGCAGCGCGCGGTCATGGCGGCGATCGACGGGCTCAATGTGCCCATCACGCGCTCGCTCAACTGGTTCGGCGACCGCGTCGTCATGGTGGCCCGCAAGCCGCAGGGCTGAAGAAACCTCTATTCGCGCGCATCTGGGCTCTTGACGCTCGGGGCGTGGCGGCGGGAACCTCCGGTTCGAGGCAGCCGACCAGACCGGGTCAGGCTCTCGTCCGAGGAACCCATGAACCGCTTCGCCCTTCCGGCCCGCGCGTGGCATTGGTGCGCCGCGCTGTTGATCGCCACGTGCGCGCTCGCCGCTCCGGCTTTCGGCGCCACCGCCACCGATCCGATCTTCACGCCGTTGCTCGTGCACACGACGATCGAGCCGGCCACGCCCTGCGTGGACAGCGTCGTCTACCTCGCCGTGCATCTCGCGGATCCTTGCTTGCGCGTCGAGAGTTTTTCGACGACCACGAATCCGCCACTGCTGCTCGTGCGCCGCGTGGCCGCGTACGGCGACAGCTGCGCATCGGCGCCGAACATCGACCGGCGAATCCCGCTCGGACGATTCATGCCGGGGCCGCGCACCTATCGTGTGCGCGTCCGCACCGAGGTTCCGAGCGATACCGGCGATGTGGTTTCGTGGCAGGACCGCTCACTCTCGTTCACCGTGGCGCTGAACTGCGCGACTGGGAGCGCTCTGCCGCACGGGCTCGAGTTCACGATGGGGCGAACCCGTTTCGGCGGCAATTCGACTCCCGCGACGTGCCCGGGCGTCCCGACGACCGTGCGATTCTCAGGTGTGCTCACGAGCAGCTGTGAGCGCTACACGGGGTACCGCTTCATCCCGAACGTCAACCAGACCAACCACGATCTCGTGCTCCTGGATTTCTCGCTGCTCTGTCCGGACTCTTCTTCCGTGTGCCTCCAGGACGTCCGCAGCTTCGGGGATTCTCTCGTGCTTCCCGCGTACGAGGCGGGGCCCCGGCAGTTGGACGTCGTCGTCGTGCACGACCTGACCTGCCAGGATTCGCTCCCGCGAACGGTGGCCTCGGCGAGCTTCCCGTACACGGTCTTGGACAGTTGTTCTGCGCCGCCGCCGCCTCCGCCGCCGGCCGGACTCCCGCACGACGTGCACGTCGCCATCGGCGAGCCGTCGCCCTGCGACAGCTGTCCGCCCGTCACCTGCCCGGACCGGCCCGTGCTCGTGAAGATGCGCGCCGTCGCCGAGAACTCGTGCGTCCGGTACACCGGCATGCGCCTCCTGCCGCTCGCGGGCATGCCCGATCGTGACGTGATCGAAGTGGGCTTCCGCACCGTGTGCCCGGACTCCGTGCAGCCGTGCCTCATGCAGGCGGCGCTCGTCTCCGACTCGTTGTGGCTGCCGGCGCAGGCGCCCGGCGCGCACAAGCTCGAGGTGCGCGTCGTGGACGTGGCGTGCGCCGACTCGGTGCTCGGTGTGGCGAACAAGCTGCTCACCTACACCGTGCTCGACACGTGCGGCCCGCCTCCTCCGCCTCCGCCGTCCGAGCGCTGCGCGATGCCGTTCCTGGTGCCCACGCCTTCGATCACGGCCAACGCCGATCGCTGCAACCTGCGCCTGCCGCGCGGGGCAGCGGGCTCCTTCTACTATTCCGCGCAGACGCAGGGAGTGCGCCTCGCCGGGCTGCAGGGCATGATCTCCGCGCCCGCCGGGCGCCTGCGCATCGAGCGGCTCGAGGTCGCGGGCGTCGCCCGGGACATGAACCTGCAGACGCAGCGCCAGAATGACGGCAGCCTGCGGTTCGTGATGTGGGCCGACCGCGGCGCGCCGATTCCCGCCGGCCCGCCGGTGATGGTGCTGCGCGTGTTCGTCCGCGCCGACTCCGGAGCCGCGCCGGGCGAGGTGGCCGTGAGCGGTGTGGTGACGGCGGCTTCCGATTCGGCCGGGAACGGCGTGGCGCTCTGCGACATCCAGACCTTCGCCCCGGTCGTCGCCACGGTGTGCATCGGGCTGCCCGCCTCGGGCTGCGACGTGAACGGCGACCAGGTCACCAACGTGGCCGACCTGGTGCGCATGGTCCGCTGCTGGTTCCGTCCCGCCGAGTGCCCGGACACGCTCGCCGCGCGCCCGGACTGCAACGGCGACGGCGCGTTCCACCTGGACGACGTGCTGTGCTGCGCGCGCGGCATTCTCGGCGGACGGCGTGACAGCGTGGTGCACGCGCCGGGCAACCTGCGCCTCGTTTTCGGCCAGCCCGCATTGGTGGGCGACGTGCTGCGCGTGCCGCTCGTGATGTCGGGCGGCGGCCAGCTGAGCGGCGCGCTGCTGCGCGTGAGCTATCCGTCGGACCGCTACGAGGCCGGGCAGTGGGACGGCGCGGGACTGCCTTCCGGCGCGGACGGCGTGATCGGCGAATCGAACTGGACCGTCGTCAGCGAGCAGGGCTCGGACGACATCCTGCTCGGTCTGCTGCGGCTCGACGACGCGGCGTCCGAGGACGTCACGATGACGCTGCAACTGCGGCTGCGGCCGGGGCAGCAGCACGGCGGCAGCATGGCCGTCGCCGAGGGCGAGCTGACGGCGACCGACGGCGGCGCGATCGACGTACCGCTGTCCGGCGTGACCGCGCAGCTTCCCGAGAACCCGGCGGCGGGCATCGCGAGCCTCTCGCTGGCCGCGGCGCGTCCCAACCCCACGGCGGGCCGCGCGACGTTCGCGGTCGGGTTGCCGGCGGCGGGCGTCGTGGACCTCGCGATCTACGATCTCGCCGGGCGGCGAGTGGCCACGCTGTGGCGTGGAACGCTCGCGGCGGGTGAGCGCGAGTTCACGTGGGACGGCTCGGCCGCGCGCAGCGGCGTGTACTTCGCGCGTCTCGTGGTGGACGGCGAAGTGCGCACGTCACGCGTGGTGGTGCGCCGGGCGCGCTGACGAACGGCGCCAAACGAAAGAGCGGGGCGGCTGCTGCGGCCGCCCCGCTTCTTCGTGCCCGTCAGCGCCGGCGGGGTTTCTTCTTCGCCGTGGGCTTGGCCGGCGTGGCGGGCTCGATGCGCACGCGCGAGGAGTCCAGCGACACCGCGCCACCCGCGCGGTACGTCCACGTGCGCCACGTGCCCGTGCGCTCCATGGCGGTGACCGGGATGTTGGACCGCGCGCGATGCGTGCCGGGCACGTGCACGCTCACGCTCCAGCGCTGCGATGCCACGTCGTCGGCCATCGGCGCGGTGGCGAAGTCGAGCCGCGGCAGGTACGCGCGCCGGCCGGCCGTGTCGCGGGACAGCCCCGCGCCGCTGTCCGCCCACTCGCCAGAGTACGAAACACGCAGCGCGGCGAGAGTGCCCGAGAACGCACGGCGCGGCTCGATGAGAAGCGTGTCTCCCTGCTGGCCCCAGTTGACCGGCAACCCGCCCGCGGCATCCGTGAGTTCGACCGCGCTCACGAGCGGACCGCGAAACCTGCGCGCGATGACGCCCGTAGACGGCGACACCGCGAGCCATTCCACGTACTGCCCGTTCCAGCGCGGCGCGCCCGGATCGATCTCGAG
>JADLGX010000422.1 GCA_020849095.1 Candidatus Eiseniibacteriota bacterium | reverse complement strand
GGTGCTACGTCGAGGCCGCTCGCAAGATCGGAAACCCCGCGCTGGTCGCCGGCTGCCCCGAGACCAACCGGCAGGTGGTGCGCTTCGCAGGCGACGAGACGCCGGCGCCGGGAGCGAACGTGGTGGTGGCCTGTCTGGGGGCTGCGCTGTCCGACGGGGACTGACGCCCGGGTCGGGCGCGGTGGTGAGTTTGCAGGGCGAGAGCCGGCGGGCTCACGGCTCGAGCGTGAACACCCAGCCCTGCTCGGGCATGCTTGGCTCACCCGGAGAAGTGCCACCCCAAAGCAGCGCTTGCCGGCCGTTCCCGAACGCCGTGAAAGTGGCGCCGTTCAACGGCGGCGGGCTGCACTCGTCGAGCGGCAGGGCCGCCCAGGTGTCCGTCGCGGCGTCGTAGATCCCGCCGGTGTTGGTCGGATCGAACTGGTCAGCGGTTTCACCGCCCCACACCACGGCCCTCGTGCCCGCCCCCTGCGCTCGGAGAGCCGCTCCGTACGCAAGGACTCGAGCGCTCGGCGCGCCCTCGCTGCTCACCGGCTTCCAGCTATCGGTCAAGAACGAGTACCGAGCGCCGTCGTTCGCCACGCCCTCGCCGTAGCCTCCCCACACGAGCAGCTCCCGCGTTGCGGCGAGGTACGCCATGATCGCGCCCGACCGGCTGCTCGGCGCGCCGGCGGTACTGGCGGCGAACCAGCGCTTCTCGTCGGGGAGAAAGTAGTAGAGCCGAGCGGTCGCGGTGGACTCGGCCAGCACCGCCACGTGCTCGTCCGCTTGGGCGACGACAATCTGGTACGGCCCGACCCTCAGTTCCAGTGGTTCGCCGTCGAGCTTTTCCCATCCGCCAGCCTCTGGGTCATAGAAGGCACCGTCTCCGAATACGCCGCTCGGCTTCCCCGTGGCGTCGCCGCCGTACCCGCCCCAGACCAAGAACGAATTGCCCGCAACGCCCGCAACGGGCGAGTGACGGGGCGCGAGCTGCCCTTGCGCGGACATCGGGCTCCACGCGGAAGTGACCAGATCCAGCTGGGACCCATCACCAAGAAAGCCTCCGTCCGCGTCACCCCCTCCCCAGACGAAGAGACGGTTGTCGAGGACGCCGACCGCCTCGGCGCTGCGCGGCGAAGGAGCTCCGGCGGTCGGAATCGCCACGAGCTCGCCGTCGGAGCGGACGTGCCAGCCGCTCACTAGCGGTCTTGACGCACCCGGCTCGGGGTTGCCGTCCATCCCGCTCCAGATCTCGATCTGGTCGGAGCCCCACGCTGCCGCGTGGTGCAAGCCGCGATGGCCGGCGCCCGGCGGTGTCGGGAGCCGCCTCCAGTGCGGCCCGTTGCAGGCCGCGGCACCGCCCGAGCCGGGATCCACCTCGCCGCCGCAGCCGAGCACCAAGAGCGCCGCCGAGAGCCAGAGCCGGGTCATGGTGCGAGCCCGGTTGGGTTCGGCGCCCCTCGCCTGATGGCCTGGTTGTAAGTTCGATAGCGGTCCGAGAGCTTGGTGGCCGCGCCCCGGGCCACGGCGCATTGATCATCCGTGAGCTCCGTGCCGGGATCACCCTCGCCGTACATCAAGTTCAGCGGCAACTCATTCTCGTGCAGGAGGCCCAGCACGTGGCCAAGCTCGTGCGCGGGGACCACCCGCTCCGAGTTGAGCCCCGTGGGGGCCGCGCGATCGATCTCGGCGACTCGCTCGTCCACGACAGCGTGCCCACCCCACGGGCAGTTCAGGTACCCGAAGCTGGCGATGACGGGCTCGAGGTTCGCGATGAGCGCGGCTGCTGCCGGGCCGACTTGTTGGGCGATGAGCTTGTTGCGGGGCACCAGGAACTCGAAGTGGTTGTTTCCCGCGAAGCAATTGTCCAGCGTCTGGTCGCCTTGCCTTCTCTTGAAGACGAACGTGGCCAGCACCTGAAATTGGATCCCGCACCGCGACCAGAGGTCGTCGGGCGGATCGTAGTTCGCGGTCGGATTGGCCGAGCTCTGCGGTTTCCAGCCCGCCGGCACGGTGTCGGTGAGCTGGCCATGAAAGGGGATGAAGTCGAACAGGGCGCGACCGCGGCTCCCGTAGTCCTGCTCTGCCGGTGAGCCGGCCAGCGACCCAGGGGGGCGGAGCCACGAGATCACGATCACCGGCACGACCAGGATGTTGCTCGCTAGCCTGAACCAGGTCGCCGTCTTCGTGTGCCCCGCGCAGTTCTGCTGGGTGACCGCGTAGTCGTTGCCCGGAACGAAGTTGCCGGTGCGCACCGCCCAGTTCAGCCAGGTTTGGCCGAAGACGCCCGTGGATTGGGTGCCAACAACGGGCCGGAGTGGGGTCTGCCAGGCGTCGACCTCATGCGGTCGAGGTGCGAACTCGTAGAGGCTCAGCGTGCCGAGCCCCTGGCCACCGCAAGCGCCGTCGAACTGGGTCGAGTAGATGCTGCCCGAGCCCGTGGCCCAGCTCCCCGGCGGAGCGGTGTACCAGCCTTGAAACCACGGGTTGTCGCGACTGACCTCGATCGGGTCGCTCGGCTTGCCGCTGGCGAGGCCGTCGACGTGCTCGGGCTCCACGTTGACACCGTTGTCACCGCTTGGGACCGGACCGCCCCCGCCGCCGCAGCCCTTGTCGTTCCAGCCGCTGATGACGAGCACCGACGCGACAACCCCAGCTCGCAGGGCGACACCTGTCCAGCTGCGTGCTGCGTGCTGCGTGCTGCGTGCTGCGTGCTGCGTGCTGCGTGCATCGACAGACCTCCCCGATGTGAGATGTACGTTACCGGCGCGAACTGTCCGCGTCAAACCCTGCGCGTCGAGTCGTGCGCGTGCAGAGCCGACCACATCGTGTCCCCGATCGGCGCGCGAGCATGCTTGCGAGCCTCTAGCGTTCGACGTACACAAGTCCGGTCCGAATGCGCGCTCTCTCGCTCTCGTTCCTCGCCCTCGCCTGCACCCCCCGGCCCGCGCCCAAGACCGAGACCCCCGGCGTCGAGGTGCCGCCCGCGGCGCCCGCGGCGCCCGACTTGGCCACGGAAACTCCGGCTGCGCCCGAGCGTGTGGTCGAGCGCGGCAGCTGCGGGCACGAGTGCAAGGGCAGCGCCGGCGACGCGCTGGCGGCGGCGCTGCGGGAGCGCGCCGGGCGAGCACGGAAGTGCTACGAGCAAGAGCTGAAGCGGAACCCCGAGACCCAGGGGCGACTTCTGATCACGCTCACGGTGGCGGAAGACGGCGCGCCCTGCGAGACCAAGATCACGTCTTCGACCATGAACGTGTCGGGTGATTTCGAGACGTGCCTGGTGCGCTTGATGGAGACACGCTACCCGGCGCCCGCGGGCGGCTGCATTCAGGTGGTGCTGCCGCTGGCCTTCGTGCCGGCGCCGGCGTCCGCGCCGACCCCGTGAGTCAGCGCCGGAACATGGTCGAGACGATCACCACCGTGCGGTGCTGGCTGCTCGGTGACTTGTCGCACCCGGGGTAGGCCTTGGGCAAGGCGTCGTGCACGCTGAGCCGCTGGGGCCCGCGGCCGATGCCGAGCTGGTTCGCCTCGGCCTTCACTTCGGCCCCGCAG
>JADLGX010000421.1 GCA_020849095.1 Candidatus Eiseniibacteriota bacterium | reverse complement strand
TGCTGGTGCCGTACGACCGCGCGCCGCGGCCCGTGTCCGAAAAGCCGCTCGGTGACGTGGGACGGTTGCGCGCGGCCGCCGCCGCGCTGACGAGCGGCGCGCACGTGACCGACCACCGCGCGGCGCTCGAACTGGCCGCGCGCGCGCTCACCGAGGCGCGCGCGCTCAATCGCGAGCTGTTCTGGATCTCGGACTTCCAGCGCCCGGAGCCGGCGGCGGTGGCGGCTTCGGGGGCGGGCGACGGCGCCTCCGGCGCCTTTGCCGCGCCGGCGGGGCCGTGGGAGCAGTCGCGCGTGTACCTGCTGCCGCTCGAGCCGCGCAGCCGCGCCAACGCGGCGCTCACCGGCGCCGCACTGCTGCCCGCCGAGAGCGGCGTGGCGCTGAGCGTGACGGCGCGATCGTTCGGCGTGACCGCGGCCGACTTCGCCGTGGAGGCGCGAGAGATTGGCGCCTCCGGCGCCGCCGCGGGCGGCGCAAGGCTCGGCTCGGGCTTCGTGTCGCTCGGCGCGAGCGGCGCGGCCGCCACGCTCGTACCGCTGTCCCGCGAGCCCGAAGCCGGCGGCGAAGTCCTGTTGCCCGACGATGCGCTCGCGCTGGACAACCGCCGCGTGTTCGCCGCGGGACGCGCCGGCGCGCTGCGCGTGATCCTGCGTGAGGACGGCGAGCCTTCCGCGCTGCGCCTGGCGCTCGAAGCGGGCGGCGAGGCGTCCGGACTCGCCGTGCAGGCGGTGGACGCCGCCACGCTGGCCACGCGCGCCGGGGATGCCGACGCCATCGTGATCGGCGACGTCGAGCGCCTCGGGCCCGCCGAGCTGCAGGCCGTGCTCGACTACCACCGCGGCGGCGGCGCGCTGCTGCTGGCGCCGGGCGAGCGCGCCGATCTCGCGTGGTGGAACGAATCGCTGCTGCGCGAGACCGCCGCCGGCGAGCTGGGCCCGCTCGACTCCTCGGCCGGCGGCGCGGCGTGGCGCATGCGCGTGGAGTCCGCCGGTCATCCCGCGCTCGAGGGTTTCGCCGCGCGCCCGGGCGAGCCGCTCACCGCCGCGAGGTTCCTTCGTGTGCGCGCGCTGCGCCCGGCCGCGGGCGCGCGCGTGCTGGCGCAGTTCGACCGCTCGCACGCGGCGCTTCTCGAATCGCCGCGCGTCATGCTGCTCAACACGCCGCTGGATCCGGCCAGCTCCGACTTCGCCACGAGCGGCGCGTTCCTGCCGCTGCTGCACCAGTGCGCGCGCGTGCTGGCGCGCGGAACCGCCGCCGCCTCGCTGGCGCCGGGCGACCGCTGGCGATCGCCGGGCGGCGCCGGGGACTGGCGCATCGTGGGCGAGGACGGCCGCGAAGTGAGCGTCACTCTGGCCGGGGGCGCGGGCGCGGCGCGCCTCACGTCCGCGCCGCTCGAATCTCCCGGGCTGTACCGCGTGTGGCAGGGGCGCGAGCTGCGCAGCAGCTTCGCCGTCAATCCCGACCCGCGCGAGTCGAACCTCGCCGCGCTGACCGAACGCGAAGCGCTGGCGGCATTCCCCGCGGGACGCGCCGTGGTGCTGCGTCCCGGCGAACAACTGGCGAACCGCGTCCGCGAGGCGCGCTACGGCCGCGAGCTGTGGCCGCTCTTCGTGATGATCGCGCTGGCGCTGCTGGCGGCCGAAAGCCTCATCGGCCGCCCGCCGTCCAAGGGCTGACCCGAACGGTCAGCGCGGCGACTCGAGCGTGGACATGACCACGAACGTGTGCGACTCGCCGATGGACCAGTGCGTGCAGTTCGCTCCCACCAGGTGCAGGACCTGGCGGCCCACGAGCGAGTCGCGCGCGGTGATCGTGAGCGCGAGCACCATGCCCGACATGGGAGTGACGCCCGAGGTGTCGTTGATCGCGAAGTTCTCCCAGTCGAGCGAATAGGGCGGCTTGGTGAAGGAGTAGTTCCGCGGCAGGAACGGCGCCATGCCGGCGGGCACCACGCCCTCGGGCCCGTCCGCCGCATAGGCTCCGGTCGCCTCGTACTGCGCAACGGCCGCGGCGCGCACCGTGTTGAAGTCGCCCAGCGCCTGGCTGGCGAGCGCGTCGCGCTGGATGCCCTTGTACGCCGGAAGGCTGACGCGCACCAGGATGGACAGGATCGAGATCACGATCAGCAGCTCGATGATCGTGAAACCGGACTGGGATCGGCGGCGGCTCATCGCGCACCTCCCACGATCAGTCCCATCTGGATGAGCGATCGGCCGAGGAACACCGACAGCGAGTCGGTGGAGCGATACACGATCTGCTTCACGTAGTTGCCGGCGCGCAGCTCGTACACGTCCTTCTGAAGCGGCGTGTACTTGACGCCCTTCACCGGAACGCCCGCCTGCCTGGCGGCGGCGGGCAGCCGGCCCTTCTCGCGGCGGAACTCCTCGACGCGCTGGCGCTGCATGTACACGGCGATCTTCCAGCTGCCCTCGTAGTAGGAAATCGGCGGCGTCTTGGGCGTGCGGTACTCGAGCCATGTGGGCGTGCTCATCCAGATGTAGGCGTTGAACACCACCAGCGCGAGCAGCATCAGCCGGCGCACGGGCGAGGCGTGGCGGACGCGGTTCTCCTGGCGGGCGCGCTTGACCGCCTTCTCTTCCTCGCGCTGCATGACGGCGCCGACCAGGTATTCGGCCTCGGCGGCCTCGCGCGCGCGCACGCGCAGCTCCTCGATCGTGAGGTCGTCCAAGGCGGAAGCCGCGGCGTCGCCGGCCGCACCCGTGGGCTGTTCGCCGTCCGGGTGGGACGCGTGGGGGGCCGCGTCTTCGGGCTCCTGGGCCCGCAGCGGTTCGCTCATGTCGGAGTTCTGCTCCACCCGAGGGGATCGGTGTGGGCCGGTGCGCCCTGAACGGGCTGCCGGATTGCACGCGGGGTATCGGTCCACGCGCGTCCGCTCTTGAGCGGGCATTGGTGCGGGTTGTGCCGTCCGCGCGGGCGCTGCTAGCTTCGCTCGGCCCGCGCCGCGGGCCATTCATGTGACGCCGACCGCCCGGGAAGTTCCGTGGCGGCTTTTCGTGCTTGGGAGCCGTAAACCACCGTGAACACGACCGACCTCTACCTCGAGAACGAACTGGCCGTGGCGCTCGCGGGCTACGCCGACCGCAGCCCCGAGGCGCTCGACCTGCTCGGCACACTCCGCGACGGCTGGGACCGCGCCGATGCGGCGGGGCTGCCGCCGCGCGTCGCGGTGCGCGGGCTGACCGGTTCGGCGCGCGCGTACATGGTGGCGTGGCTGCAGCGGCGGTCCGAGCGGACCGTTCTGTACGTGGTGCCGCACGGTGAGGCGTTCGAGGCGGCGCGCGACGACGTGGAGTTCTTTCGCGGGCGCGGCGCGACGATGGCGTTTCCCGAACCCGACACGCTGCCGTACGACGCCACCTCGCCGCACCCGTCGCTGGTGGCCGAACGCCTCGAGGTGCTCGCCCGGCTCGCCGCCGGACAGAGCGGCGTGGTGGTGGCCACCGTTCGTGGAGTGCTGCAGCGCCTGCCGCGCCCCGAAAAGCTCGCGCGCTCCGTGCTGCGGCTCAAGGTGGGCGAGGACGTGGACCCGCACGCGTTCCTCGAGCGCCTCGTGTTCATGGGCTACGAACGCCTGCCCGAAGTGGAGTCCGTCGGCACGTTCGCCCGCCGCGGCGGCATCCTGGACGTCTTTCCGGTGGGGGACTCCGACCCGCTGCGGGTGGAGTTCGACGGCGACACGATCGCCTCGCTGCGCCGCTTCGACGCGGGGACGCAGCGTTCGCTCGAAAAGCTGACCGACGCGCGCGTGCTGCC
>JADLGX010000420.1 GCA_020849095.1 Candidatus Eiseniibacteriota bacterium | reverse complement strand
GCACGCTGTCTCCCCGCACGCTGATGCGGAGCCGGCCCTCGAGTCCGTCTTCGCCGCGGAACTGCAGCGTCACCTGGTCGGCCGCGCGCCGCATGGGCTCGAGCCGCGGATCGCGCACCGCCGCCGGAGCGATCGGTTCGGCGACCGGGGCGGCCGGCGTGGCCGGCGCGATGCGGGCCGGCGAACCGGCGTTCGCCGCGTTCTCGGTGGCGGTGGTGCCGGTGGCCGCGGCGGCCGGCGCCGCCGGAGCGGCGGGAGCCGGCGCGCTCTCGCGACGCGACTGGTCGCCGCCCTGCTTGGAGGATCCGTCGCGCGATTCCTGCCGCTCGCGCGCGACGGCGCCCGGGGCGGGCGCGACGGGACGGGCGAGTTCGTGACGGGCGGGCGCAGCCTCGGCGCGAGGCGCGGGCGCGGCGTTCTGCGCCGGCGGCGCTTCCGAGGCGTTCTCCGCCCGATTGCTCATCGGATCGGCCACGGTGGCGGCCGCCTGCGCCACCGCTGCGCTCGCAGCCGTGATCACGGGAGCCGGCGCCTCGCTCATGGCGGCGGGATTCGCGAGACGGTCGGCGGCGCCCTGCGCGAGGACCGAGGCGACCGGAGATCGTGCCACACCGGCCGGCATGGAAACGGCGGCAGGTTCCGGAGACTCCACGGCAGCGGCGGGTGCCGCGGGCATCGCCGTCGCGCCGGCCGAAGCGCTCTCCTCCGCCGCGGCGCTCGTGAGCATCGCGACCAACTGGCCGAGCGAGCCGGGAGACGCGGACTCCGTGGACGCGGGCGGCGCTGCAAAGACCGCCTGGGAATGAACGCTGGCCGCTGCGGTGGCCGGCTTCGCGCCGGCGGCGCGCGGCGAGGTGGGGGCCACGACCGGCACCGGATTGGCGAGCCGGCGAGCGATGACGTGCGAGTGCGCGCCCGCGCTGGCGGCGGCGTGCTCGGCGCTCATGACGGCGCCCATCGTTCCGCCGGGCGCCCGTGGGGACGCGGGCGAGAGGTCGGCGTCATCGGGCGGCGCCTGCTGCGCCACGCCGGCGAGTGCGGTTGCGGATCCCGCCACGCGCGGAGCAGCCGGCGCGCCCTCGGCAGCGGCACTTTCGGCGGCAGGCGCCGGAGAGGCGACGTTCTGCGCCGCACCCGGCGACTCTGCCGCCGCACGAACGCGGGGTTCGTGCTTCGTTTCGCCGGCGCGCCCGGGGCGCGCGGCGTCCTCGCCGCCCTCGCCGGCGCTCTCGCGCAGCGGGGCTTCGCTTTCGTCGTCCGTGGCGATCGCGGTGTCGCTTTCGGATTTGTCCGTGACGCGCTGCTCCTCGAGCGGCGCGGCCTGCGCTCTCGCCTCGTACGGCGCGCGCGCCTGCCCCGCGGCGGCCAGCCCGAGCGCGAGCTGGAAGTCGAGATCGGTGCCGCTGTCGCCGGCCGGTCCGTTCACGCGCGCGGAGCCGCGTCCGGTGCCCGGCACGTTCGCGATGCCGTTCACGGGCGGGCCTCCTTGGGAGCGGGCACGAGCAGCCGGCGGCTGAGTGCGGCCGCGCGCTCGGGGGGCAGCTGCGACAGCACGGTCGCGGCGTTGCGCGGCGACATCGAGCGCAGCAGCCCCTCGACCTGCGAGTCGGTCAGGTAGCCCATGATTTTGGCCGCCTCGGCCGGCTTCATGTTCATGAGGATGCTGCCCACCTGCTTGAACGTTTCCTCGTCCGGCGCCTGCGACGCGGCGTGCAAAGCTCCCGCGGCCGCGGCGGGCGGCACGCGAACGGCCTCGATCGCGGGCGCGTGACCGGCGACCGTTGCATCGGCGCCGTGTGCCGCGCCATCCGCGGCGACCGGCTCGGTGACGGCGTGCCCCCCGGGGGCGGGTCCGGCTTCCGCGGGCGCCGCGTGCTCCCCCGCAGGCGCGGCGTGTCCGGCGGCGGGCGCTGCGGCGGTGGCTCCATGCGCGCCGGCGGCGCCGTGCGCGGCCGAGCTGTCGGCCGCCTGGGCGAGCAGGGAGTCGGCTCCCGGCGGCAGCTTGGGAGCGGTCATGACCAGAGCGCCGGTCGAGCCGCCGATGCCGACCACGAAAGCGATGACGCCGAAGATGACGAGTTTCATGGCTTCTCCTCATTGGGGATCCGGCGCCGGAGCGCCACGTCGTCGATGTCCTTCTGTTCCGCCCGCGACACGTCTTCCTTCCAGGTGTCGAAGCGCTTTTCCTTGAGCATCTCGACCACCTTGCGGTCGCGGCGGCGCTCGCCGTAGCGGCCCTGTTCCTCTTCCACGCGCACCTGCGCCTGCTTCACCGCCTCGGCCGCCGCGTCAATGCGGACGCCGGCCGCGTCGCGCGCGAGCCCCAGGTTGCCCAGCGTTCCCGCCGGCAGTGTCGCGCGCACGGCCGCCTCGCCGGCCTGTTCGCCGATGCGGTCGAACTCGGACTGGGCGCGGTGGAGCTCGTCGCGTTCGCGCTGCTCGTCGCGCATGGCGGCGCCCAGCACCGCCGCCTGCTCGCGCTCGGCGCGCTCGCGCAGTTCGCGCAGCCGCTCCAGCCGGAACGTGAAGCGCTTCACGCGTCACCTCCGGAGGGACGGTTCATGGCCTGCTGCGTCACGCGCGCGTGCTCGCCGAGCCACGCGTGCGTGTCCTCGAACGACGTGGTCTCTTCCGCCTGCTGGCGGAGGAACGACAGCATCTGCGGACGCATGGCGATCGCGGTGTCCACCGCCGGGTCCGCGCCGGCCTTGTACGCGCCCACCGAGATGAGGTCCTCGTTCGCGCGGTAGGCCGCCTCGAGCCGCAGGAACTGGTTGGAGGCCTCGCCCATGTCGCGCGAGATCACCTCGTCGCGCACGCGGCTCACGCTCTCGAGCACGTCGATCGCGGGAAAGTGCTTCTGGTGCGCGAGCCGGCGCGTCAGCACGATGTGGCCGTCCAGGATCGAGCGCGCGGAGTCGGCCACCGGCTCGTTGAAGTCGTCGCCTTCGACGAGAACGGT
>JADLGX010000419.1 GCA_020849095.1 Candidatus Eiseniibacteriota bacterium | reverse complement strand
GCCCACTGCTTGAGGTAGGCCATCTGCAGTCCCACGGTCGAGTCCACCCGGTCGGCGGCCTCCATCAGGCTCGTGAGCGCCACGGCCTCGAGCGCGGGCGGGAGCGACAGGGACGCGATGCGCTCGCGGATGGCGTCCACGCGCGCGCCGTTGAACGGCTGCAGGTAGCGCGAACGCACGCAGAAGGTCTCGGTGAACCAGCCCGGCTCGCCGTCCAGCGCGTCGAGTTCGGCGATCAGCCGCTCGGCCTCGCCGAGCACGCGGCGGCGATCGGCCCCCACGTAGCACGCGGCGAGCGTCGCGGCGTAGGCGTTGTGGTCGTTGGCGTGCACCCGGAACCCGGCGGCCTTGAGCGCCTGTCCCACGCGCGCGGTGCCCGAGAAGGCGTCGAGCACGCGCTCCACACCCTCGCACGCCGCGATCGTCTCGACGATCCGCGGCACCAGCCGGCGCTTGGAACCCAGGTACTTGATCACTGCGGGCGACCTCCGTGTCGCGCGACAGGCGCGCGGCCGCAGCGTAGCGCATGCGGCGGACCCGGCGCCTCGCCTCATTGCGCTTGCGCGCGGCGCCGCGCCTCTGGCAGCGTGCGCCGCCATGACCACCGCCCAAGTCCGCCGCAAGGGGTTCGACCCCGGCCTGATCCTCAAGGCCATGCTCGTGTTCGTCGTCATCGCTCCGGTCGCGCACTTCATGCATGCCGGCGCGCTCACCATCTTCCTGTGCAGCGCCCTGGCCATCATTCCGCTCGCCGGGCTCATGGGCGAGGCGACCGAACAGCTGGCCTCGCGGCTGGGGGCGGGCATCGGCGGCCTGCTCAACGCCACGTTCGGCAACGCGGCCGAGCTGATCATCGCGCTCGTCGCGCTCCAGCGCGGCTACCACGAGGTGGTCAAGGCGTCGCTGACGGGCTCGATCATCGGCAACACCCTGCTCGTGCTGGGGCTGTCCATGATCGCGGGCGGAGCGAAGCGCGAGCGCCAGAAGTTCGACAAGGCCGCGGCCGCCGCGTCGTCCACGCTGCTGCTGCTCGCCGCCATCGCGCTGGTGGTGCCGGCCGCGTTCCACTACCTGGCCGACGGTTCGGTGGCGAGCGGCGCGCTGTCGGCGGCCCGCGAAGTCGAGATCGAGCACCACCTGTCGCTGCAGATCTCCGCCGTGCTGTTCGTGTCGTACATCCTCAGCCTGATCTTCACCCTGCGCACGCATCGCCACCTGTACACGGGCGCCGAGGACCACGACGCCGCGCACTCGCAGGCGCACGGCGATCCGGTGCGCGCCACCATCACGCTGCTGGTGGCCACGGCGCTCATCGCGTGGATGAGCGAGATCCTGGTGGGAGCGGTCGAGGAGGCCTCGCACATCCTCGGGCTCACCGAGGTGTTCGTGGGCGTCATCGTGGTGGCCGTGGTGGGCAACGCGGCGGAGCATTCGACCGCGGTGCTGGTGGCGATGAAGAACAAGATGGACCTGTCGCTCAACATCGCCATCGGCTCCAGCATCCAGATCGCGCTGTTCGTGGCGCCCGTTCTGGTGTTCGCCTCGTACTTCATGCCCAGCGGCCCGATGGACCTGCGCTTTTCGCCGCTCGAAGTGCTGGCGGTGCTGGCGGCCACGGTGGTGACCAACCTGGTCTCGGCCGACGGGGAGTCCAACTGGCTCGAGGGCGCGATGCTGGTCGCGGTCTACCTCGTGCTGGGAATCGCGTTCTTCTTCCTGCCCTGACGGCGGCGGGAGGAATCAGGCGGCACGGCGCTCGCGATCGTCTTCCTCGTCGCGGGCGTCGCCCGTTCCGGCGTTGACCGCCAGCACGAGCGCGTCGAGCGAGTCCGGGCACAGCCCCGTGCCGCGGTCCTGCTCCATGATGGTGATGGCGTCTTCGGGAGCCAGCGCCAGGCGGTAGGGACGGCGCGTGCTGAGCGCGTCGTAGATGTCCGCCACGGCCAGCAGGCGCGACAGCTCGGGAATCTGCTCGCCGCGCAGCCCGCGGCAGTAGCCGCTGCCGTCGAGCCGCTCGTGATGCGCGGCGCTCGCGAACGCGAGCCACTCGAATCCGGTGATGTGCTCCAGGATGCGTTCGGTGAAGTACGAGTGCAGCCGCATCACTTCCCACTCCGACGCCGTGAGCGCCGCCGGCTTGTCGAGGATCGAGTTGGGCACGGTCAGCTTGCCGAGATCGTGAAGCAGCGCCGCGCGGCGCACCTCGGCCACGTCCGCCTCGTTCCAGCCGCGCTGGTGCGCGATGCTCACCGCCACCTCGGTGACGCGCTGCGAGTGCGCGCCGGTGAACGGCGACTTGGCGTCCACGACCTCGGCGAACACGCGCGCGACGCGGTCCATGGTGTTGGGTCCGGCCAGCAGCGCCGCGCCGCCCGGCTCGCTGTCCACGACCAGCGCCTGCAGCTCGCGCGTGTCCATGGCGCACCACCGGGCCAGGCTCGGCTCGATGCCGGAGCAGGCCGACGCGACCAGGGGATCGAACCAGCGCCCCGCGCGCCGGCGAACCACGTCCATGGCATGCGTCACCCCGCCGCGCATCGCGAACACCTCGAGCGTCTGCGCAAGCGTCAGGATGCGCGCGGTGATCGAGATCTCCTCGCCGCGCAGCCCGCGCGGATGACCGCGCCCGTCCCAGTGCTCGTCCAGCTGGCGCACCGCATCGGCCGCGCCGGGTCCCAGGTCCAGCTGCAGCACGATGTCGGCGCCGCGCTCGCAGCGCACCTCGACGAGCTGTGACGCCAGCTTGGCCCCGCCGCGCGCGAGTTGCGCGATGCGGCGCGTGCGCTCGAACAGCGACGCGCCGGGCGCCGCATGGGCCATGGCGTAGAAGGCGGCGCGAAAGTAGTTGGACCAGTCCACCAGCATGCGCGCGCCCTTGGCCTGGCGCTCGTCGCCGCCGAACAGCCCGAACACGAGCGACGCGTTGGACGAGCAGCCCACGTCCTTGAGCAGCGCCGCGTAGAACAGGTCGCGCTGCTGGTGCAGCGTCAGCCCGATGCGCGAGCCCAGCTCCATCGAGATCAGGGCGGAGCGCAGCGCATGCCCCATGGGCTGGCCCTCGGTGAGGTCCAGCGAGAACGAAAGCGCCGAAAAGACGTCGGACAGGCGGACGGAGTTCGTCGCGGGCGTGCGGGGGCGGATGGTCACGCACCCAGTATCGGGCGGTCTCCGCTCCGGGTTGAGTACGGACCCGACTTTTCCGGCATTTGCGTCCCGGGCGCATCGCGCCGGTGGCGTTCGTCCGGAATCGCGCGATAACATTGGGGCCGGACGTTCCTCCATTCACGCATCCACCGCTCGTCCCGCTTCGGGCCGGGCGCCGCGCCGCACCGAAGGGAGCCCCTCGGGTGAAGCCCCTGTCTCGACTCGCGCCGTTGCTCATGCTGGCCCTCGTGCTGTGGACCGCGCCGGCGCACGCGATCCGGGTGGCGACCTGGAACCTGTGGCAGTACCCGGAGACCGATCTCGCCGACCGCCAGCCGCAGTTCCGCACGGTGATCGCCGCGATGGACCCCGACATCCTGATCGCGCAGGAGATCAACTCCGTGGCGGGCCGGGACTCGTTCCTCACCAACGTGCTCAACGTGGTGCAGCCCGGCCAGTGGACGGGCTCGTGGCTCGCGCTCGGCACCGAAGGCGGTGCGTTCTTCTGGAAGCCGGCCAAGGTGGGCATCATCAACATCGGCTCGGTCGCCACCGGCGGGCCCCGGCCGGTCATGGTCGGGCTGGTCAAGCCGGTCGGATACGTGAAGAACGACGCGTGGTTCCGGCTCTACTCGATCCACCTGAAGGCCGGTTCCGCCGACACGGCCCTGCGGCGTGTCGAGTGCACGAGCCTGCGCACCACGCTCAACAACCAGATCACCACGGTCGTGGGCACGAACTTCCTGCTCGGCGGCGATTCCAACTTCTACGGCTCGAACGAAGGCGGCTACCTCCGGCTGACCGAATCGCAGGCCGACAACGACGGCCGCCTCTTCGATCACCTCGTCATGCCGGGCGTCTGGAACCAGTTCGCCTACCGCTTCCAGCACACGCAATGCCCCTGCCTGAGCGGGTGCCGCACCGGCTTCTCGGGTGGCGGCATGGACGACCGCTTCGACCTCTTCCTCGAATCCGGCTCGCTGCGCGACGGCGCCGGGCTCGACCTGCTCGTGTCCACCTACAAGGCGTTCGGCAACGACGGCAACCACTACAACGAGAGCATCAACACCAGCTTCAACACCGCGGTGCCGATCGAGGTGGCCAACGCGCTGCGCGACGCCTCCGACCACATTCCCGTCGTGCTCGACCTGCAGCTGCCCGCGAAGACCTCCGCGCCGTCCCAGCTGGCGCTCGGCGACGTGATCGTGGGCGCCACGCACTCGCTGCCGCTCACGGTCGCCAACTCCGGACCGGCGCCCGCCGACACGCTGCGCTACTCGCTCGCCGCGCCCACGGGCTTCACCGCCCCGGGCGGATCGTTCAAGGCCGCCTCGGGCGTCGCCGGCAACGCGCACGCGATCGGGCTGGTCACCGCCGGTGTGGGAACCCAGGCGGGCACGCTCGTCGTGACGGCGAACGATCCCGATACGCTGGCCAAAAACGTCCAGCTGTCCGGCCGCGTGCTCGCGCACGCCGTGGCGTCGCTCGACTCCGCGGCCGTGCTCACGTCGCAGTCCCTCGACATGGGGCAGCATCCCGCGCCCGGCTTTCCCGATGCGGGCGTGCGGGTGCACAACTCGGGCTACGGCGCGCTGCAGGCACAGCTGGTCGTGACCGGCGCCTCGGTCTCGGGCGGAGCCGGACGATTCAGCGTTCCCACCGG
>JADLGX010000418.1 GCA_020849095.1 Candidatus Eiseniibacteriota bacterium | reverse complement strand
TCGATCAACCACTGGTTGATGACGTAGTCACAGGCAACATTCCACAGGTACGGATCGCGCCCGAGCCGGCGCGTCATGTGACGCAGTCCGACGTGCAGCAGCTCGTGCGCGATCACGAATCGCGCCTCCTGCTCGTCGAGCCCGGCCGTGGGATTGAGATAGATCTCCGCCACCGACTCCGCGACCGCGGCAACGCTGATGTCCATGCGCTGGCACACGTCCCGGTCCACGACGAATCGGAACGCCGTCGCGAGCGCGCCGAGCAGCGGGAAGTTCGTGAGCACCCAGCTGCGCGCACGCCCGATCGGCGTGCGGTCGCTGATGGCCGCCTCGGCCGAAGTCCCGGAGGCGCGGCCGACGGCCGAATGCACGGCCTCGACGAGCCCGCGCGCGAAAAGCTGGGGCCAGCGAGAAGAGTCGGCGTTGTAGTACTCGAACCGTACCGAGTGCGTGAGCAGGTCGCCGGTGATCGGATCCCCACTGCCGATGCCGCGAAGCGCGTCCGGAACGCCTTCGAGCTCGAAGCGTTCGTACAACCGGCGCTCGTCGCCGGAGTATTCGTCGAGATCGCACTGCATGCTCTGCGGGCAGGCGCCCAGCCGCATGCCACGCAACACGCGATGCACGACCACGTCACAGGCGGCATTCCACGCCGGCACGTTTCGCTCGACCGGGAAGTGCTCGAGCCCGAGGTGCAGGAGCAGGTGCGCGAAGACGAAAGCCCACTCGCCCGGCTCGAGCCCTTCGTCGGGGCGCCCGTATACGGCGCCGACGACAATGATCCCCGCGTAGCCGCGCCCCAGCTCCCGCCCCGCCTCGTAGAGATGGCAGCGATTCGCCATCGGCGCGAGCAGAGGATGCGCGCTGGCGAGCGCCCAGCCGTCGCGCATCGCGGCGCGGCGCTTGGCGGCCTTCGGATCGCCGCGCCGGGGGCTCGTCACGGCTCAGCCCTGCGAAGCGACCAGGCGCGGCAGGTCGCGCACGATCTCGATGAGGAACCAGGACGGAAGCGTCTCTCCTTCCGACTCGGCAACCACGAGCTGCGCGATCTCGTGCGAGATCGACGCGAGGTCCTTGAGCAGCGCCTTGCCGCGATGCGCGAGCTGCTTCTGCTTGTCGGTGCAATCCGCGCGCGGCGGCGGCAGCTCCTTGACCAGCTGCGCGCGGAACGACTGCGCGAGGAAGTAGAGCACGTCGCGATCGGCGACGTCGGCGGGCCAAGTAGCGTCGCCGTCGAGAATGGCGTTGAGTCCGTAGCGGTTGCGCATCTGCTTCACGAACGCCTTGAACTGGGTCGCATGCGCCGGACTGAGCGTGCCGCGCGCGAGCACCTCGAGCGTCTCGGGCGTGATCGACTCGCCCGCCGAGTGCAGCGCATCGGAGAGCATGTGCCACGAGCGCGGTGTGGAGAACACTTCCTCGGTCTTGGGCGGTTCGCTCCACAGGTGATCCGGGCGGAGCTTGAGGTACTCGAGGATCCAACCATGAATCCCGGCGGCACCCGCCCATGCGAACCAGTCTTGCACCGACGCACGAAGATGCACGTGCACGAGCCGGTTGATGAGCGCCGACGACATGGGCTTGACGATCGCCTGGTCCTGCGCGCGATTGCCCGCACCGATCACGACGGAGTCCGTGGGCAGGTGATATTCGCCCAGCCGCCGTTCGTGAATCAGCGAGTAGAACGCCTTTTGGACTTCGTGACTGCAGGCGTTGAGCTCGTCGAGAAAGAGCACGAACGGCTCTTCGCGCGCAATGGACACGGGCGGGCAGAATCGGCTCTTGCCGTCCACGATCTGCGGTACACCGATGAGATCCTCGGGCGCCAGCTGCGAACCGAGCAGCGAGACGCAGGGCAGCCCGAGTTCGGCGGCGAACTCGGCGACGAGTGCACTCTTGCCGATGCCCGGCGCGCCCCAGATGAACACCGGCCGGACGACTGCCACCGTGAGCAGGATCTGCTTGAGGCTGCTGGGCGTGATCTGAATCGAGGCTTGCATGGTTGTGGGCCCTGGTGGGTGTTGCGGAGCGACTTCGCCAAGGGACAATACCACTGCCGAGTATCAGATCCCGCGGCTCGGCCCACCTTCACACTTCCTGGCGGTCCAGTTTGTCCCGGCGGCGCTCCCAGTCGGGCATGCGGCGGGCGAGCAGCGTGCGAAACTCGCGGCCGTGGTTCAGGGCGCGCAGGTGGCAAAGTTCGTGGACGATCACGTAGTCGATGCAGGCCGTGGGCACCTTCACGAGGTCCACGTTGAGCGTCACCCGTCCGGCTGGCGAACAACTTCCCCAGCGTCGCGCCATGCGGCGAATGGCAAGCGTGGGCGCAGACAACTGGGCCGCGCGCCATTTATGGATGCAGTGCGCGAGCCTGGCGCCGAGCACGGCAGAGGCGCGCGTCATGTACCAGCCCTCGACCAGCAATCGCACGCGCTGCCGGTCGCTCGGTGAGGTTGTGGTCACGACAAGCAGTACGCCCTCCAGCCGCACGGAGTCCGTCCGGCCCCGCCGGACACGAAGCCGGTACTGGCGGCCCAGGTAACGGTGCGTCTCACCCGACTGATACCGGCGGGGCGGCGGCGGCACGGGCAGGGACTCGAACCGCTCGAGCTGCGCGCGCAGCCAGCGCATGCGCTTGCCGACGAGCGCGCGGATTCGCTCGTCACTGGCATTCTCGGGGGCCGTTACCACGACGCTGCCATCGGGATGCACGGCCAACTCGAGCGTGCTGCGCTTGGTGCGACGAACCGTGCAGGGAACACGGCGCGAACCCATCACGAGCCAGCCGCTCATGGACGCTGTGCCCGGGCAACGCTCAGCAGCGCCTCGATCAGGTCATCCATGAGGTCGTAGTCCATCACGATGTGGTGCCTGGCGCGGAAGTCGTGCAGTTCGTCGTCGAGCGCGCTTCGCATGCGGTTGGTCTGGTCGGCGTTCTGCGCCCAATGGACGATTCGAAGCCCCTCGATGATCTGGTCAACGACCAGCGCGAGAGCGGCGACGTCCTCGCGCTTGGCCCCCTGAATCTCGAGCTTGCGGTTGAGAATGCCGAAGTAGGCGCGAGCGACCTCGTGATGACGCAGCGTGTCCGGGACGTCGTCGTCCGTATGGTCGCGCACCTTGTCGCGGATGGCTTCCACCTCGGCCAGGAATCCGGCGTCGTCCAGCCGTTGCTGGCGGAAGCGGTCGATCGCGTCCTGCAGCAGCTTGGAGAAGCGCTCGTAGAACACCGGGTCTTC
>JADLGX010000417.1 GCA_020849095.1 Candidatus Eiseniibacteriota bacterium | reverse complement strand
GTGCGGTCGAGCATGCCGCCGGCGTCCTGGATGAAGATCTTGTGCTTCTCGAACACCATGCGGTGGTACCGCCGCGGCCCCTCGGCGCCGGTCGGGATCTCGTGGATCTCGCCGTCGTGCAGTTCGAGCACGGCCGTGCGGCCGTCGGGCGTGTAGGACAGGTGCCCCGTCCGGGCGAGGATCGTGGTCGGCGGGCCGCCGTTGTTGAGCTGGTAGATGGTGACGCCCTGCATGTCGCTCGTGCGGCTGTTCACCGACTGCACCAGCAGGTTGTAGCCGGGCAGGTCGGAGATGAACACCCCTTCCTGCAGGCGCACGGTGGGGCGCATGCGCTGGATGTCCACCAGCAGGTTGGCGAACGAGTGGTTCACCTCGGGGTACACGTGGTTGTTGAACAGGGTCAGCAGCACCGCCAGCACCACGGAGGCCAGCAGGGAGGGCAGGATGGCGCGGAACAGGTGCACGCCCCCGGCCCGCAGCGCGGTGATCTCGTTGTCCTGGCTCAGCCGCCCGAAGACCATGAGTTCGGCCACGAGCACGGCGCAGGGCACGGAAAGGACCGCCACGAAGCCGAGCGAGAGCACGAACATCTGCGCCACGGCCCAGATCGGCACCCCCCGGTTGATCACCAGGTCCAGGTACTGGAAGAGGGCGTCCATCTGAAAGAGGAACGTCACCACGCCCAGACCGAGGAGAAAGGGAACCAGATGCTGCCGGAGGATGTACCACGAGAGGATTCGCACGGTGGCGCAATCTAACCCAATGGGCGGAAGGGGGCATCCCGAAAGGCGCGACGCGACGAGAAGGGCAAAGGCTTTGACCGCCGCCGACGCAGGCTGATACGGTCGCCACTCCCGTTTTTCCCCTCCCCGAGCCGCGCTCCCGACCCGACCCATGCTCAACGTGCTGGCTGTACCGGTGCTGGCGTTCCTGATGGGGATCTCTGGGATCCCCGGATTGAACGCCCTGCCCGGATTGAAGGGCCTCGGGCGCAGCAAGCCCAAGCCGGTGGTGCTCGACAGCCTGCCGCCGGCCTGGAAGAGCGCGCCCCGCCTGGCGCTGGAGCGGGACTTTGTCCAGCGCGGCCTGCCCCAGTTCGGCCGCGGCGTGACCGGGATCAAGCTGTCGCCCCAGTTCGACCCGCGCAAGGTGCGCACCCGGGTCGAGCCGGACTCCGGCCGGTGGTCGGTGGCGGTCGAGGTGGGGGACATCCGGCTGGGGGCGCCCTACCGGGCCTCGCTGTCCCAGTTCTCGGCCACCTCCATGCACGAGAGCTTCGCCCTCCGCTGGCAGGAGCGCTCGCGCCGCGACCTCAACTCGCTCGGAGCCGGCAACACGCCCGCCGCGCGGGCCGGGCTTTCGCTGCCGCTGCCCGTCGCGCTGCCCAGTTTCGCCACCAGCATCCTCGGCCCCGGCGGCCCGGCGCTCAATGTGTCGGGCTCCGAGAGCATCCGGCTGTCGGGCACGAGCAACTGGACCAACCAGCAGACCACGGTACTGGGGCAGAAGAAGTCGCTGTTCCCCTCGCTCGACATGCAGCAGGACCTCGACATCCGGCTCGAGGGCCAGCTGTCGGACCGGGTCAAGGTGAACCTCCTGCAGAACTCGGCCAACCAGATCCCGCTCGCCAACCGCATCGCGATCAATTACCGCGGCGACGAGGACGACCTCGTGCAGGCGCTCGACCTGGGCAACACGAGCCTCGCGCTGCCCGGCACCCAGTACGTGTCCTACTCGGGACGCAACGAAGGGCTCTTCGGCGTCAAGGTGGCCACGCGCTTCGGCCCGCTCGACTTCACGGCGCTCGCCAGCAAGCAGGAAGGGCGCAGCGAGCGCGCGTCCTACTCGGGCGGCTCCACGCGCAGCGTTCAGACCATTCCCGACGTGGACTACGTCAAAGGGCAGTACTTCCTGCTCTACGACCCGGAGTGGGGCGCCTACCAGATCGACGACGCCAGCATCACGATCTACCGCGACGACCGCATCAACAGCAACGACACCAACCCGCTCCGCGGCAAGGCCATGGTGGACCCCACCGACTTCATGATGGGCGGGACGCTGGCCGGGACGGCGTCGGACACGGCGGGCTACCGCGGCAACTTCGACCGCCTCACCCCGCTGGTGGACTACAACATCCTGCCGGACTACTACCCGTTCGCGATCGGCGTGTCGTTCAAGATCATCCGGCTCAAGCAGCCCATGCCCACCAACAGCAACATGAGCCTCGCGGCCACCTACACCGCCACGCGCGTGAACCTCGCGGACGGTACGGCGCAGGGCGCCCCGATCGCGGTGGGCGGCCAGCTGCTGGGCGTGAGCGCGGGCGCCGATTCGGGCTACACGCTGCTCAAGATGCTGCGCCCGCCCCGCGAGCTGCTGGCGGCGGCCGATCCGTCGCAGATTTCCGAGACCTCGTTCGACACCACCAAGCCGTTCGACGTGGTGCGCGAGCTCGAGATGAAGAACTTCTACCTGCTCGGCGGCTACGGCATCGACCCCAAGTCGTTCACGCTCACGATCCAGCGCGGGCGCGACGAGCCCCCGAACCAGTACGCGGACGGCGAGGGCGGCGTGCGGGTCAACTACATCGAGGTGCTGGGGCTGGACAAGAAGGACGAGTCCCGCGCCTCTCCGGTGGACGGGCACGACGAAAAGGTGGACGGCACGGCAGGCACCTCGGGCGGCCGCGCCTACGTGGACTTCGAGAACGGCGTGCTGTGGATGCCGGATCCGCGCCCGTTCCATCCGCGCATCACGGCGGGCAACGAGCGCTTCTTCGACCTGGTGATGGACGCCAACTCGTTCCGTCGCGCCAAGCTCACCGGTGCGCCCGGCAGCACGACCGAGCCCAACACCGGGCTGTACGACAAGTATTCGATCAACCCGGCCCAGGACGCGCGCTACTACCTGGTGAGCGACTTCGCCGCGCAGCGCTCGGGCGGCAACATCAGCCTGCAGCGCGGCAGCATCCTCGAGGGCTCCGAGGTGGTCACGGTCAACGGCG
>JADLGX010000416.1 GCA_020849095.1 Candidatus Eiseniibacteriota bacterium | reverse complement strand
GCGTCCATGTGCTGTTCGTCCACCACCACCGTGCGGCCCACCGCGTCGAAGATGCGGCGCGCGCGGGCGAGGTGGGAGTTCTTGGCGTGGCTGCCGCCGCACAGGGCCGTCATGCCCTTGCCGATCATCGCCGGCGTGTTGGGCATCGCGCGCACGACCGGCACCGGTCCGCGCAGGCGCTTCTCGATGAACGCCGTGCTCATGGAGGCGGCCGTGGAGACCACCAGCTGGCGCGCCGTCACGTTGGGCGCGATCTCCTCGAGCACGCGCCCCACCTGCTGCGGCTTGACGCACACCAGCACGATGTCCGCGCCGCGCACGGCGTCGGCGTTGCTCGAGGCGCTCTTCACGCGCAGGCGCGCGGCGACGTCGCGGACGCGCGCGGCGTGCCCCGCGGTCACGGTCACGTCGGCGGCGTGGACTTCACCGGCCTTCACGAGTCCGCGAATGAGTGTCTCGCCGAGCTTGCCGGCGCCGAGAACGGCGATGCGGGTCCTGGCCATGGAAGCGGTCCTCGTCGGTGCGTGGAGGGAGCGAAAGAGAACAGGGGAGACCGGGAGCGATTCCCGGCCTCCCCTGAGAACAGGAATCTGCCGGGATCAAGACGGCGGGTTGGTGCTCCAGTCGTAGAAGCCCCGGCCGGACTTGCGGCCGTGCATGCCGGCGAGAACCATGCGCTTGAGCAGCGGGGGCGCGGCGAAGCGCGGCTCCTTGAACTCGTCGAACATGATCTCGGAGATGTAGTAGGTCGTATCCAGTCCGACGTAGTCGGTCAGGAACAGCGGACCCATCGGGTAGCCGCAGCCGAGCTTCATGGCGTTGTCGATGTCGTCTCGGCTGGCCAGGCCCTGCTCGTAGACGCGGATCGCGTCGAGCATGTACGGCACGAGCAGGCGATTGACCACGAAGCCGGTCGAGTCGCCGCAGTTGACGGCGGTCTTGCCGATCGCCATGCACCACGCATTGACGTCGGCGATCACGGCGGCGTCGGTGCGCACGGTCTTCACGATCTCGACCAGCTTCATGAGCGGAACGGGATTGAAGAAGTGCAGCCCGATCACGCGCTCGGGACGCTTGGTGAACGAGCTCATCTCCGTGATCGAGAGGCTCGAGGTGTTCGAGGCGATGATCGTCTCCGGCTTGCAGATGGAGTCGAGCGCGCCGAACAGCTCCTTCTTGAGGCCCAGGTTCTCGGTCGCGGCCTCGACGATCAGGTCGCAGTCGGCGAGGTCCTTGAGTTCGACCGTGCCGCTCAGGTTCTTCTTCACCTTGTCCAGTTCGAACTGCGGCACCTTGCCCTTGTCGATGCCGGCCTGCAGGAACTTGTAGATCGAACCGAGGCCCTTCTCGAGCGCGTTCGGCGACACTTCGCGCACGATCGTGGTGAAGCCGGCCTGCGAACTGATCTGCGCGATGCCGCTGCCCATGAGGCCGCAGCCGATCACGCCTATTTTCTGGATGGCCATGGAGGAAGAGCCTCCTGATCGATGGGGTCGGGGTGTGGAACGGAAGTCGAACGACGGGCGGCAGGATAGGCGAGCCGCCGCGCGCCCGACAAGCGCGGCGCCCCGTTCAGCGGGCCGGCCCGCTCCACATCTTGACGACGTCGAACCGCGCCGGTGGCGCGGCGGCGGCGGAGTCGAACAGCGCCGAGGCGGCCGACACGTCGAGTCCGGGCTGGTGCACGGCCAGCCCCCACCAGCGTTCGCCGTTCCTCACGGCGTCCGCCACCTCGGTGGCTTCACCGCGCAGCGAGTCGGCCACCACGTGGTGCCCCTCGTAGTAGGGCATGCGCTGCCCCATCAGCAGCAGCCGGTGGCGCTGCTGCGGCCAGTAGCGCAGCCCGAACAGCAGCGTGTGCGCGTCCGCATGAAACACGCGGTCGCCGGGACGCAGTTGCGGCTCGAGCGCCGCGCGCATCCGGCGCAGCGATTCGGCCTCGGGGGAAGGCGGGCGCAGGATCGCCGCCCGCAGCGACAGCGCCAGCAGCAGCGCGGCCGCGACACCGGCGGCGCGACCCGGCAGGCGCATCGCGCCGGCCGCCACGAGCATCATGAGCGCCGGGATCGCGAGCATCATGTACCTGGGCGTGAACACGCGGACGCCGGCGGCTCCCAGCCCCCAGCACAGCAGCACGACCAGCGGGCCGGCCACCAGCGCGAACGTGGCCGCGCGGCGCAGGCGGCGTTCCGTGAACGGCGCCACCGCGAGCGCGAGCACCACCGGCGCCAGGTAGACGGCGCCGAAGGCGAGCTTGCGCAGGGTCTCGAACAGGTCGGCGAGCGTCGGGCGCGGCATCCAATGGTCCACCTCGACCCGGTGCAGCTGCGTCCACCACAGCGGCAGCACGGGGGCGAACAGCGCCGCGACCGCCACGTGCAGCCCGGTCCACGCCAGCATGCGGCCCTGCTCGCGGCGCAGCCGGGCGAGCCCCCACACCCACTGCACGGCGAGCGCGACTCCGGCCAGGTAGTGCGTCCACAGCGCCAGCGCCGAGCCGAGCACGAACAGCGCGGCGTCCGTCCGCCGCCCGTGCTCGCACCAGCGCCACGCGCCCCAGGCGGACAGCGACAGCATGAGCCACAGCAGCGGATAGCTGCGCGCTTCCTGCGATGCATAGATGTGGTACGGGTGCAGCGCCACCAGCGCGGCGGCGAGCATCCCCGCCCGCGGGCCGAAGCACTCGCGAGCGAGCAGCCCGGCCACCGCCACGCCCGCGAGTCCCGCGACCATCGACGACGAGCGCACGGCCAGATCGGAATCGCCGGCGAATCGCCACAGCCAGGAGATCGCGAAGTGCAGCGGCGGGTGCACGTCGTTGCGCATCACTTCCATGACGGCGTCCCACGGGCGGTCGACGGCGGCACGCGTGTACAGCTCGTCGTACCAGAGCGGCGTGCGGAACGATTCGCGCACGCGCAGCACGGCGGCCACCGCGAGCAGCAGCGGCAGCGCGGCGCGCTCGAGCGGGGAGAGCCCCGTGGAAGCCGGACGGGAGGCGGACATGGCGGCGCATGCTACACGAGCAGGGCTGCCCGGCGGAGGGGAGGTGTCGTGCGCCGGGGCGGGAAACGTTCTACGCTGCGCCTGTGTTTCGCGCCACGGCCACGGAGGAGCCCGTCGAATGAAGAGAACGCTCGCGATGCTCGCCGGCATCGCCCTGGTGCTGGCCGTCACGGCCGCGCGGGCAGCCGACACTCCTCCTCCGCCCTCCGAGCCCTACCAACTGGCGCTGCTGCGGCGCGGACCCGGTTGGACGCCGGGCCGCAGCGCCCGCAACGACACCATCCAGGCCCGGCACATGGCCAACACCCGGCGCATGTTCGACGCGGGCGAGCTGCATGCCGCCGGGCCCTTCGGCGACGACACGCCGCTGCGCGGGCTGTTCATCCTGCGCACCGACAGCGCCCGGTACGTGTCGCCGATGCTCCAGGGCGACAGCGCGCTCGCGACCGGCCGGCTGCGAGCCGAGCTGCACCGCTGGCACGGCCCGGCCGGCATCGGCCGCGCCTATCGTGAGCGCATGGCGGGCGCGAATCCGCCGCGCGATTCGATGGTCTCTTACGCGTTCGTGATGCTGCGCCGCGGCCCGCGCTACACGTCCAACTTCACGCCGGGAGTGCGCAAGCTGCTCGGCAAGCACGCCCGAAACATCGAGCGCCTGCGCCGCGAGAGCCGGCTGGTCGCCGCCGGGCCGGTCGAGGGCATGGGCGACCTGCGCGGCATCCTCATCTTCGACGCCGACACCACGACGGCCCGGCGTCTCGTCTCCAAGGACCCCGCCGTTCGCGGGGGACGCTTCGTCGCAGAAATCCATCCGTGGTGGACCGCCTACGGGATCATCCCGGGACACTAGAGAAGGAGAAGGCCGTGCCTGCTTCCGTTCTGGAATCGCTCGTCATTTCCAACACCACCAAGATCGTGCTGCTCGTGCTGGACGGACTCGGAGACCTGCCGAACGCCGAACGCGCGTGGCAGACGCCGCTCGAAGCGGCGCGCACGCCGAACCTGGACGCGATCGCTCCGCTCAGCGCGCTCGGCCGCGTCCTGCCGGTCGGCCCGGGCATCACGCCGGGCAGCGGCCCCGGCCACCTGGGGCTGTTCGGCTACGACCCGGTCGAGACCACCGTCGGGCGCGGCGTGCTCGAGGCGCTCGGCGCCGGCATGGAACTGAAGCCGGGTGACGTCGCCGCGCGCGCGAACTTCTGCACGCTCGATTCGGCCGGCATCGTCACCGACCGCCGCGCCGGCCGCATTCCGAGCGAGACTTGCGCGAAGCTGGTCGCGCTGCTCAAGGAGAAGGCGGCGCGCTTCGAGGACGTGGACATCATCCTCGAGCCCGGCAAGGGGCATCGCTTCGTCGCCGTGCTGCGCGGCCCGGGCCTGGGCGGCGAAGTCTCCGACGCCGATCCTCACAAGGAGGGCAAGGCGATCCCGGCCGCGCACGCGATGGTGAGCGGCGCGGCGAACGAGAAGACCGCGCGCATCATCAATGCGTTCATGCAGCGTGCCGCCGAAGTGCTCGCGAACGAGCACCCGGCCAATGCCGCGCTCGCCCGCGGCTTCTCGGCGCGCCCGCACTTTCCCGGCTATCGCGAGCGCTTCCAGCTCCGCGCCGCGGCGATCGCGGCCTACCCGATGTACCGGGGCGTCGCCCAGCTCGCCGGCATGGACCTGTTCGTTCCCGGCGATTCGCCGGCGGACGCGTTCGCGGTGGCGAAGCAGAAGTGGAACGACTACGACTTCTTCTTCGTGCACGTGAAGGGCACGGACATGGCGGGGGAGGATGGAGACTTCGAGGGCAAGAAGAGCGTCATCGAGACGGTCGACGCGGCCCTTCCGCAGCTTCTCGCGCTGAATCCGGACGTGCTGTGCATCACCGGCGACCATTCCACTCCCACGCCGGTGAAGGGGCATTCGTGGCATCCGGTGCCGGCGCTGATCCACGGCAAGTGGTGCTTCGCCGACGGCTCGCCGCGGTTCCACGAGAAGGCCTGCCGCACGGGGAGCTTTTCCGGCCTTGCCAGCAAGGACCTGATGGCGGTACTCCTCGCGAACGCCGGGCGTCTCGACAAGTACGGAGCCTGAATGACCTGTCGTCGCCTCCTCCTGCCTCTCGCCGCCGCATGCCTGTGCGTGGCGCTGCCCGTGCATGCCGGCCTTCCGCAGCCGCTGACCGCCACCCGCTTCGCCTTTCCCGGGTCGGTGCCGTCGCCTGCCTCCGCCACCTCGGCGGGGCTGGCGCTCGCCGACCGCTGGGTGGGTGAGGACGTGGCGTCCAATCCCGCCGCGGCCCCGCAGTCGGGCGTGACCCTGTCTCCTCTGCTCCTGCGTGTCAGCCGGCAGGACCTCAGCGCGGCGAATCGCGAGTTCGAGCAGGTGGACCTGAACTTCGATTTCGCCGGCGGCCAGCTGGGCACGCGCATGCGGGGAGTGAACGTCACCCTGTATGCGTACCAGCCGCAGCTTCGCCTCGAGAACCAGTCGTACCTGCTCGGCCGCGTCAACTCGACCGGGCCGCGGGCCGCGGTCGAAAACGACGGCAGCCTGCGCGAGACCCGGCTCGGGCTCGCGCTGGGCGGGGGAGGCGCGCTGCGAGTGGGCGCCGCGGTGGAGTGGACGAGGCGCGAGGATCGCTACCAGTTCCGCGAGACCTCGGGCTCGCCCGACGCGGGGCTTCGCGACCTCGCCTTCGACGGCAGCGCGCTGGGCGGCGCGGCCGGGTTTCGCTGGGAGCGCGCTCCCGGGGAACGCGGCGGGTGGGTGCTCGGCGGCGGAGCGCACTTCACCGGCGCGCTCGACGTGACGGGCCAGCAGTCGGCCGATCTCACGTCGGGCGATTCGAGTTCGGACATCGCCGCCTCGCGCGGCTCGATCTGGGATGCGGGCGCCTCGGCGCGCTGGACGCTGTCACCCGAGTCGGGCGTCTACGGCACCGTGGGCACGCGCAGCGGCGAGACGTGGGACGAGTTCGGCGTGCAGGCGGCGCCCGGACAGTCGTGGGCGATCGGCATCGACTTTCGTGACCGCGAGACTTCGTGGGGCGCGCGCGTCGGCGCCGGGCAGGACGTGCAGCCCGGGACGCCCGAGCCGCGCGCCACGGCGCTCGGAGCGGGAGTGTCCTTCTATTCGGGAGAGACCGTCCTGGATCTCGGCATCCTCCACCGCGCCGTGCCCCGGCCCGGGCTGCCGACCCTTTCGGACGACCGGGTCACGGCGAGTGTTCGCGTCGCGTTCTGAAACGTTGCACCCCGGCCCCGGTCTTCCGCGCTTGCCCGGAGGGCCGGGGCCCTGTGCTATATTGCCGCGCGTTTCCGCGTGCGATCCCGGAAGACATGCCGGCCGCCCGGCGCCGCATCCTTCGCGCGCCCTTGGAGCTCGGACCGGAGGTCTCGTCCTCCGGACGTGCCCAGCTGCGTTGCGAGAGTGGCGGAACTGGCAGACGCGCCGGATTTAGGTTCCGGTGGGGCAACTCGTGGGGGTTCAAATCCCCCCTCTCGCATGTCCTCTTCACGATCCGCATCTCACGTCCCAACCGCATCGCCATCGAGGTCGAGACCACACGATGAGCCATACCATCACGAGCACCGGAAGCTGGCAGCACACCGTGACGATCGAGGTTCCGTCCGACGAGGTTCAGTCGCGGCTGGACGATGTGGCGCGCACTCTGCAGCGTCGCGTCGTGATGCCGGGCTTCCGCAAGGGCAAGGTGCCCCTCGATCGCGTGCGCGTGGAGTTCGCCGCGCACATCGAGCAGGAATTCCTCGATCACTTCCTGCCCCAGGTCACCGGGCGCACGCTCGACGAAGCCAAGCTGGTCCCCGTCGTGCCGCCGACGATCACGAACCTCAAGTTCTCGCCCGGCCAGCCGCTCGTCTTCGACGCGCTGGTGGACGTGGCCCCGCAGGTCGAGGTGAAGGACTGGAAGGGCATCCCCGTCACGCGCCGCGCGCGCCAGCTCGACGACGCGGCGATCGATGCCGTGGTCGCCAACCTGCGTGACGACGCCGCGGTGTTCACCGACGTCCAGCGGCCCGCCGCCGACGGTGACGTGATCCTGCTCGACTCGCAGCGCCTGGACGCCAAGGGCAACCGCATGGCCTCCACCAAGTCCAAGGGCCTGCGCATCCAGCTGGGCTCCCCGGACCTGCTGCCCGACCTCGCGGCCGCCCTCGCGGGCGCCGAAGAGGGACAGGAACGCACGATCACCGTGAATTACCCAGCCGAATACGGCCAGGCCGAGCTGGCGGGCAAGGTCGTCCGCTATGTCGTGAAGATCCGGAAAATCCAAGAGAAGAAGTTGCGCGACCTGGACGATACCTTTGCCCGAGAGCTGTTCCGTCTCGAATCCCTCGGTGCGCTGCGCGACCGGGTCCGCCAGAACCTCGAATCCGAGGACGGCACCCGGGTGCGCCGTGAACTCGAGGGCGCCATCACCGAGGAGCTGATCCGTCGCAACCCGTTCGAACTGCCCGCCCGACTGGTGACGTACATGCTGGGCCAGGTCGTCCGCGAGCAGACCGAAGGTCGCGAGGTCGGCGCCGAACTGCAGAAGCAGCTGGAAGAGCACTACCAGCCGGGCGTGGAACGCTCGCTCCGGCGCGAAGTGCTCCTCATGGGAGTGGCGAAGCAGGAATCGATCGAGGTTTCCGACGAGGAGATCTCGGCCGAGATCGACCGGATGTGCGCGCAGGATCCGCGGCAGGCGTCGCGGGTGCGGGCGCGCTACCAGTCGGCGGACCGCCGCCGGGCGCTGGGAGAGGGCATCCTCGAGCGCAAGGCGATGGACCTGCTGATCGGGGCGGCACAGGTGAAGGATGAACCCATCGCCGAGGCGGTGGCCGGGGCTGCGCGCTAGTCATTCGGCGCCGCCACGGGACGTGGCGGCTGAACCCACAGGGAAAGGGTCGAACGGGATGGGTCTCGTACCGATCGTCGTCGAACAGACCGGGCGTGGTGAACGCGCCTACGACATCTTTTCGCGGCTACTCAAGGATCGCATCATCTTCATCGGAACGCCGATCGAGGATCAGATGGCGGATCTCGTCATCGCCCAGATGATCTTCCTTGAAGGCGAGGATCCGGACCGCGAGATCAACCTGTACATCAACAGCCCGGGCGGTGTGGTCACGGCCGGACTCGCGATCTACGACACCATGCAGTTCATCAAGCCTCCCGTCTCGACCCTGTGCATGGGCCAGGCGGCGAGCATGGCGGCCGTGCTTCTCGGCGCCGGCGCGACCGGCAAGCGCTACGCGCTTCCGCACTCGCGCATCATGATCCACCAGGTGCTCGGCGGCGCTTCGGGGCAGTACTCGGACGTCGAGATCGCGACCCGCGAGATGCAGAAGATGCGGGACGTGCTCAACAGCATCCTCTCCAAGCACACGGGGCGGACGGTGGAGCAGATCATCAAGGACACCGACCGCAACAACTTCATGTCGGCGGCCGAAGCCAAGACGTACGGCCTGATCGACGAGATTCTCGACAAGCGGAAGTGACCCGATGGGGCCTTTCGGGGCCCCGTCACTCTGGGCTGGCAGGCTCGAGGGACGTGACGACATGAAGAAGCGCATTGCCACGCCGCACCCCATCCGCTGCTCGTTCTGCGGACGCGGTCAGGACGAAGTCGCACGGCTGGTGTCCGGCCCGTCCGTCTATATCTGCAGCGAGTGCGTGAAGCTATGCAACGACATCCTCGAAGGGGAAGTCGAGCGCGAGCAGCCCTCATCGTCGGGCCAGCTGCCCAAGCCGTCCGAGATCAAGAAGACCCTCGACGACTACGTGGTGGGCCAGAACCGCGCCAAGAAGACGCTCGCGGTGGCGGTGTACAACCACTACAAGCGCATCTACGCCACGCCGGGCGCCAACGAGATCGAGCTCGAGAAGTCGAACATTCTTCTCATCGGTCCCACCGGCACGGGCAAGACGCTTCTCGCGCGCACGCTCGCCAAGGTCCTCAAGGTGCCGTTCGCCATCGTGGACGCGACCAGCCTGACCGAGGCCGGCTACGTGGGCGAGGACGTCGAGAACATCCTCGTGCGGCTGCTGCAGTCGGCGGACTTCAATCTGGTCAACGCCGAGCACGGGATCGTGTACATCGACGAGATCGACAAGATCTCGCGCAAGAGCGAGAACCCCAGCATCACGCGCGACGTGTCGGGCGAGGGCGTGCAGCAGGCGCTGCTCAAGATCCTCGAGGGCACCGTCGCCAACGTGCCGCCGCAGGGCGGCCGCAAGCATCCCCAGCAGAAGTACATCGAGGTGAACACCAAGGACATCCTGTTCATCTGCGGCGGCGCCTTCGAGGGCCTGGACAAGGTCGTCGAGCGCCGCGTTGGTGAAAAGGTCCTGGGGTTCGGCGCCGAGATCAAGAGCAAGAAGCAGCGCAACACCGGCGAGATGATGGCGCTGGTGGAGCCCGAGGACTTGCTGCGCTACGGCCTGATTCCCGAGCTCGTGGGCCGTCTGCCGGTCGTGGGAACGCTCGATTCGCTCGACGAGGCATCGCTCGTGCGCATCCTGACGGAGCCCAAGAACGCGATCACCAAGCAGTACGCCAAGTTCCTCGAGATGGAGGGCGTCAAGCTCGACTTCACCGAGGACGCGCTGAGCGCGATCGCGACGCTGGCGATCGAGCGCGGCACCGGCGCGCGTGGCTTGCGTGCGGTCATCGAAGAGGCCATGCTGGAAGTGATGTACGACATTCCGTCGCGCTCCGACGTGATCGGCTGCACGATTTCCAAGGAATGCATCCAGAACAACGCGCCCCCGCTGCTGACGTTCCGCGGCGAGCGCGAAAAGCGGCGCAAGGAAGCCTGAGGCGGGCCGGGGCCACCCGGTTCCACCATCGCATCACTCGGGCCGGCCGCCTTGCGCGACCGGCCCGAGTCCGTTTTCCACGAGGAGCAGCCTTGGCGACCAAGCCCACCCGCAAGAAGGGCGCGACCGGCACCACGCGCAAGCCGTCGCGAGCCGCCGCCGCGCCTCCCGCCACCGAGCGGGCCGGCAAGCTCACCCTGACCCGTGGCGAGGAGACGTTCACGTTCTCCGAGCGCCTGCCGCTGCTGCCGCTGCGCGAGGTCGTGGTGTTCCCGTACATGACCATTCCGCTGCTCGTCGGCCGGCTGCCGTCCATCAACGCGGTCGAGAAGGCCGCGGCGCGCGATCGCGTGCTGTTCGTGACGGCACAGAAGCGCGGCGACGTGGCCGACCCGCAGCACCAGGAGCTGTTCGAGACCGGCACGATCGTGCGCGTGCTGCAGCTGTTCCGCCTGCCCGACGGCTCCATGCGCGTGCTGGTCGAAGGGCTCGCGCGGGCCGTGGCCAAGCGCTTCCACTGGTCGAACGACTTCTACACGGTGACGGCGGCCCTGTGGCCGGACGAGCCGGCGCTGGGCCCCGAAGTCGAGGCGCTGCAGCGCAACACGCTGCAGATGTTCCAGGACTACGTTCACCTGAACCGTCGCATCCCCGACGAAGTGCTCGCGACCACGTCCGCGATCGCGGACCCCGCGCAGCTGTCGCTGGCGATGGCGTCGCACCTGCAGGTCAAGGTCCCGGCCAAGCAGCAGCTGCTCGAGGCCACGGGCACCGTCGCGCGCCTGCAACTGCTCGCCGAGACGCTCGCGGGCGAGCTCGAGATCGTGCGCCTCGAGCGCAAGATCGAGGGCCAGGTGCGCTCGCAGGTGCACAAGAACCAGAAGGAGTTCTATCTCAACGAGCAGCTCAAGGCGATCCGCAAGGAGCTCGGCCAGCCCGGCGAGTCCAACAACGAGGTCGAGGAGCTGGCCGAGGCCGTCCGCAAGGCGAAGATGCCCAAGGAAGTCCGCGCCCGCGCCATGAAGGAGCTCGACCGGCTGTCGCGCATGAGCTTCATGTCGCCCGAGGCGACGGTCGTGCGCGGGTACATCGACTGGCTGTCCGCACTGCCGTGGCGCACGGCCACCAAGGACAACCTCGACATCGCCAACGTGCAGCAGGTGCTCGACGAGGATCACTTCGGGCTCGAAAAGGTGAAGGAGCGCATCACCGAATACCTCTCGGTGCTCAAGCTCACGGGCAAGAACAAGGCGCCGATCCTGTGCTTCGTCGGCCCGCCCGGCGTGGGCAAGACGTCGCTGGGCAAGTCCATCGCCCGCTCGATCGGCCGGCGCTTCGTGCGGCTGGCGCTGGGCGGCGTGCGCGACGAGGCCGAGATCCGCGGCCACCGCCGCACGTACATCGGCTCCATGCCGGGGCGCATCATCCAGAGCCTGCGCCGCGCCGGCAGCCGCAATCCCGTCTTCCTGCTCGACGAGATCGACAAGCTCGGCAGCGACTTCCGCGGCGATCCCGCGAGCGCGCTGCTCGAGGTGCTGGATCCCGAGCAGAACCACACTTTCGCCGACCACTACCTCGAGGTGGATTTCGACCTGTCGCAGGTCATGTTCATCTGCACCGCGAACTCGCTCTACTCGATCCCGCCGGCGCTCGTGGACCGCATGGAAGTCATCCGGCTGCCCGGCTACCTCGAGACCGAAAAGCTGCAGATCGCGCGCCGGTTCCTGCTGCCCAAGCAGGTCGCGGCGGCGGGGCTGGTCGAGGGCGACATCCACGTTCCCGATCCCACCATGCGCGACCTCATTCACGGCTACACGCGCGAAGCCGGCGTGCGCAGCCTGGAACGCGAGATCGCGGGACTCTGCCGCAAGGTCGCCAAGCGCAAGGCCGAGGGCAAGCTCGACAAGCGGATGACCATCTCGCCGCAGTCGCTCGGCAAGCTGATCGGCCCGCGGCGCTGGCTCGACACCGAAGTCGAACGCGGATCGCGCGTGGGCGTGGCCAACGGCCTCGCGTGGACCGAGACGGGCGGCGAACTGCTCACGATCGAGGTCAGCATCCTGCCGGGCAAGGGCGACCTCATGCTCACCGGCAAGCTCGGTGAAGTGATGCGCGAGTCGGGGCAGGCGGCCATGTCGTACGCCCGCGCCCACGCCGCGCAGCTCGGACTCGAGCGCTGGTTCCACCGCGAGATCGACGTGCACGTGCACGTGCCCGAGGGCGCCATGCCCAAGGACGGCCCGTCGGCCGGCATCACCATGGCGACGGCGCTCATCTCCGCGCTCACCGGCACCCCGACCCGCGCCGACATGGCGATGACGGGCGAGATCACGCTGCGCGGAACCGTGCTGCCGATCGGCGGACTCAACGAAAAGGCCGTCGCCGCCCGCCGCGCGGGCATGAAGACCGTGCTCGTTCCCCGCGCCAACGAGAAGGACATCTCCGAGATTCCCGAGGAGGTGCGCAAGGACGTCGAGTTCGTCCTCGTGGACAACATGGACCAGGTGCTCGACCGCGCGCTCGACCGCGCGCCGGCGCCGTCCGCAGCCGCAGTCGAAGCCGCACCCGAAGCAGAAGGGGAGTCGCCGGTCCGGCCGGCCACGCACTACGCCCACTGACCCGAAGGAAGGGAAACGTTCCGCGATGAGCGCCACACCGACGTTCAAGACCAGCACCCGCCCGCGCCTGTTCACGCCCGGCCCGGTCGAGATTCCCGTGCGGATCCTGCGGGCGATGTCCCAGGTCCCGCCGCACCACCGCACCGAGGGGTTCCGCGCCACCTATTCCAAGGTGAGCGAGGACCTCAAGTGGCTGCACCAGACGCAGGGTGAGGTGCTCATGCTGGCGGCCTCGGGCACGGGCGCGATGGAAGCGACCGTGGTCAACCTCATGAGCAGTGGCGACAAGGCCCTCGTGCTCGTGGGCGGCAAGTTCGGTGAGCGGTGGGCCAATCTGTGCAAGGCGCTCGGCGTGCCGTACGACGCCATCACGGTCGAATGGGGCCATGCGATCGACCCCGCCGAAGTCGCGCGCAGGCTCGACGCCGACGCCGCGATCACCACCGTGTTCGCGACCCAGAGCGAAACCTCGACGGCCACCTGGTACGACATCCGGGCGATCGCGAAGGAAACGCGCTCGCGCGGCAAGCGTCTGGTCGTGGATGCCATCACGGGCGTCGGCGTTCACCCGCTGCCGCAGGACGAGTGGGGCGTGGACGTGGTCGTGACGGGTTCGCAGAAGGGACTCATGTCCCCTCCGGGCGTCGCCACCGTGAGCCTCGCTCCGTGGGCGCTCGACGCCATCGAGGGCGACCGGCTGCCGCGCTTCTACTGGGACCTGCGCAAAGCCCGCAAGGGACTTCCCACCGGCGAGAGCGCGTTCACCCCGCCCGTGTCGCTGATCTTCGCGGTCGAGGAGGCCATCGCGATGATGCGCGAGGAGGGGCTGGACAACGTCCACCGCCGTCACGCCAAGCTCGCCGCCGCGGTGCGCGCCGGCGCGCAGGCGATCGGCTTCTCGATCTTCTCGAAGAGCCCGGCCAACAGCGTCACCGCGCTGCTGCCGCCGGCCGGGGTCGAAGCCTCGGCGGTGGTCAAGCGCCTGCGCGAGGTGCATGGCATCACGGTCGCGGGCGGGCAGGATCACATGAAGGGCAAGATGATCCGCGTCGGCCACATGGGTTCGTACGACCTTTCGGACATGTACGTGGTGCTGGGCGCGCTCGAGGAGTGCGTCAACGCGTTCGGGCACCCGGCCGGCGGCGCCTGCAGCGCGGCGCGCACGGCGTGGGAGGCCGCGTGAAAGTCCTGGCCTGCGACAAGGTGGACGGCAGCGCGATCGCCCGGCTGCGCGCGGCCGGACACGAAGTGGTCGAGGGCAACGCGCTCAAGGGCGAGGAGTTCATCGCCGCGCTCAAGGGCGTGCACGGCGTGCTCGTCCGCGGCGCCTCCAAGGTGACCGCCGACGTGCTCAAGGGCTCTCCGTCGCTCAAGGTGGTGGTCCGCGCCGGCACCGGGCTGGACAATGTGGACGTGGCGGCCGCCCGCGAACTGGGCGTGGTGGTCAGCAACACCCCGAACGCCAACTCGGTGTCCGTCGCGGAACTGGCGATCGGGCTCATGCTGGCGGTCGAGCGCCATGTGGTCCCCGCCGCCTGCGACCTGCGCAGCGGAGTGTGGGAGAAGACCAAGTACATGGGCCGCGAACTGGCCGGGCGCACTCTGGGCGTCTACGGCTTCGGGCGCATCGGCCGCGAAGTGGCCACGCGGGTGCGCGCGTTTGACATGAACGTGGTCGCATTCGATCCGCTCTACGACTCGGCCAGCGAGGGCTTCAGCTGGGTCCACATGGTCAAGCGCGACGACCTGTTCCGAAAGAGCGACATCCTCACGCTGCACGTACCGCTCACCGAGGCGACCCGCGACTCGATCGCCGCGCACGAGTTCGGTCTCATGCGCAAGGACGCCATCCTCATCAACTGTTCGCGCGGCGGCGTCGTGCACGAGGGCTCGCTGTACGGCGCCCTGCTCGCGGGGACGCTGCGGGCCGCGGCGACGGACGTGTTCACGACGGAGCCTCCGGGCGACAACCCGCTGCTCCGGCTGCCCAACCTGCTTCCGCTTCCGCACCTGGGCGCGAGCACGGCCGAAGCGCAGAAGCGCGCCGGCACCGAGGCGGCGGACATCCTCATCTCCGAGCTGGCCAAGCTCGG
>JADLGX010000415.1 GCA_020849095.1 Candidatus Eiseniibacteriota bacterium | reverse complement strand
TCCGGCGCGCCGTCGTCACCGCGGCGCTGCTCGTGACCGTCGCCGCGCCGCTGACCGGCTGCGGCGCGCGCATGCCGTTCTTCCATCGCCGGCCCGGTCCCGCCGTTCCCCGGTCGGCCGCGCCCTCCGTGCCGGCCGCAGCGGTTGCGCACGAGCGCAACGAGGCGGATGCGTCGCACCCCTATTGGGCGTACGAACGCGCGCGGCGTGCCGGCGCGGATTCCGCCGGCGTGGCGGAAGACGAGCTCCGGCGCGCGCTCGGGGCAGACCCCTCGTACGCTCCGGCGCTCGCGCTGCTGTCCAAGCACTACTACGAGAGCGGACGTCATGCCGAGGGTGTCGCGCTGCTGGCGGTGGTGCTGCGCGAGCCGGGATCCTTCGACGCGAAGTCGCGCGCGCGGTTGCTGTCGGGGCTCGCGCTGCATCAGGACGCGCTCGGCAACGCGGCCGAGGCGCGCGAAGCGCTCGTCATGGCGCGCGAGGCCTCGGAGCGCGAAGCGCTGGCCGCCGAGGTCTACGTGACGTTGCGCGGATCGTCGCCCGACTCCGCCGCCGCTCGAGCGCGCGAACTGGCGCGCCACGAGCCGCGCAGCGCCGCGGGGCAGAACAACGTGGGCATCACGCTGCTGCGTTCGGGCGACGTGGATGGCGCGCGGCGGGCCTTCGAGACGGCGATCGAGCGCGACCCCTCGCTGCCCGGCTCCTACTACAACCTCGCCATCCTCGAGAAATACTGGCGCTTCGACGACGAGGCGGCCGCACGCCGCTTCGCCGAGTACTGGAGTCTCTCGCACGACGACCCCGACGGCCTGTCGGCCGTCTTCACCCGGGTGGTGGCGCAGGCCACGCCGCAGAAGGGAGACCGCCGATGAGCTCCATCCTCCGCTCGTGGCTGCTCGCGCTGCTGGTCGTGGCCGCGCCCAGCGCTTCGCTGGCCGCTGCTCCTCCCGCGCGCAAGCCCGTGGCCGCGAAGCCCGCGGCTGCCGGGCCGGCGGCGGCGGCGCGCGCCGGGGCCCGCACGCTCGAGGACATCCACATCGAGGGCGAGATCCCGGTGCCCCAGGTGCTCTTCATCACAGCGCGGAACCAGCGCCGCTTCCTCGAGTTCCGGCACGGCCATTACCTGCGGAGCGCGCAGCAGCTGGGCGAAGCCACCGCCATTCCCACCCGCATCGTCGTTTCGTCACCCGTCACCCCAGCCAAGGAGAGCAGCCGATGAACGAGTTTGCCGCGATCGCCACCTTCTTCCAGGAAGGCGGCATCTTCATGTGGTTCATGCTGGCGACCGCCGTCGTCGCGATTTCGATCTCGGTCGAGCGCTTCATCGTGATCAGCCGCGCCTCGGGGCTCAACAGCTCGCGCATGATCGACGACCTCGTCCGCGCCGTGGGCCAGGGCGACATCAACAGCGCGCGCAACATGGCCCGGCTCTCCAACGCTCCGGCGGCGCAGGTGGCGAGCGCCATCCTCAACGTGGCGGACGGTGACCTGTCCCGCATGCACGGCGCGTCGGACGACGCGGCGACGCTGGCACTTCCCCCGCTCTCCCGCCGCCTGCCGCACCTGAACGTGCTGGCCAACGTGGCGACGCTCCTGGGCCTCCTCGGCACGATCGCCGGCCTGATCACGGCCTTCTCGGCCGTCGGCGCCGCGGACCCGGCCCAGCGCTCGGCCTTCATGGCCAAGGGCATCTCGACCGCGCTGAACGCCACGGCGTTCGGCCTCCTCATCGCCATTCCGACGCTGATCCTGCAGGGCTTCCTCGTCGGCATGGTCGAACGCGTCGCCGAGCAGGTGGACGAAATGAGCATCCGCCTGACGAACGCCGTGATGCAGAAGCAGACGGCGCAGGCCGGCGCCCACGTGGTGCCCATGACCGCCGCGCGCCACGTGGCGTCCGCGCCCGTCGTCACGCACCCCGGAGTCGCGGCCCAGGGCGGAGCGCGCTGACCATGAGCGTACGCTCGCGAGGACGTTCGTCACGGCACGTCGTGGATTGCGACCTCGAGCTGAGGCCGCTCATGAACGTGTTCATCGTGCTCATTCCCATGCTGCTCATGTCGGCGGTGTTCATGGAGATCCGCGTGATCGAAATGAGCGCCCCGCAGGCGGCAGCCACGGCTTCCACACAGCCGGAGCAGCCCGCGCTGCACCTGGCGCTGCATGTGCGCGGCGATTCCTACGTGCTCACGGGCACCGGCATCCCCGCGGCGGAGTTCGGGCGCGATGCGGCGGCGCGGACGGGACGGCTCGACGCCGCCACGTCGGCACGGCTGACCGAGGCGCTCGCGCGCATCGTCGCGGCCCATCCGGAGGACCACGAGATCCGGATCGTCGCCGAGTCCCGCACGCGCTACCAGGAAATCGTGACGCTCATGGACCTGGCCCGCAATGCGGGGCTGTCCGACGCCGCGCTCGAAGGCTCGATGGAGGATGCATGAGAATCCGACGCGATCGCAGCGGAAGACGGCGGCGCTTCTCGGGGCGGGTTCACGCGCCGAGCGGCCTGAGCCTGACTTCGCTCATGGACATTCTCACCTGCCTGCTGTTCTTCGTGCTCAAGAGCTTCGTCGCGGGCGGTGAGTCCACCGTTCCCCCGCCGGGCCTGACGCTGCCCAGTTCCACCGCCGATCACGCGCAGACCACCTCGCTCGTGGTGGCCGTCCAGAAGGACGCGATCTACGTGAGCGGCGAACGCATCGCATCGGTGTCCGAGGTGCTGGGCGAGGACGGCATGGTGATCGGTCCGCTCGCGCAGCGGGCGGAGGCGGCGCGCGACCAGATGGACCAGCTGGCGGTGCAGCGAGGCGGCAAGCCCGTGGAATCCCGCCTGGTGACCATCCAGGGGGACAGCGACATCGAGTTCCGCGTGCTCCGCAAGGTCATGTACACGCTCGACCAGAGCGGCTTCCCGGACATCGCGCTCGCGGTGCTCAAGAAAGCGTAGGGAGCCGAGCATGAGGATCCAGACCGCGGCCGTCTATCGCCGGCCGGTGTTCGACCCGCAGGACGTGCTCTTCCAGCGCATTCTCGCCGTCGCCTCGGTGGCGGGAGTCACGCTGGCGATCGCCATGCGGTTCGCTCCGGTGCACAAGGTGGAGATCACGCAGGTGGCGCAGCTGCCTCCGCGCTTCGCCCGGCTCATCATCGAACCCGAGAAGCACGTTCCCGAGCGCCTGAAGAACCTGCCGGTCGTTCCCCATCACGCCGATGTGCGCAACGCCAATCCCGGCGGTGGCGGCGGTGGCGGACGTCACGGGCTGCTGAGCGAGCCCGGCCCCGTCAGCGTCAATCCCGGCGGCGGGCCGCGCGACCGCGCGCCCGGTCCCACCGGGGCGGGCAAAGGCACCGTGGGCCGCGCGCGCGCCCAGGCGGAAGTCGCCAGCGCGCTGGGCGCCGCCGGAAGCTCATTGGACGGCGCGCTCGACGGGCTTTCCAGTTCGCTCGGCAGCGTCGAAGCCATGCCCGCGTCCGCGGCCGGACGCGGCCCCCGCGTGCGCACCGTGCGTTCGACCCGCACCGACGCGGTCTTCGCGGGCAGCGGCGGCATGGGTGCCGGCACCGGCGCCGACCTGGGACGTTCGGTCGTCGTGGGTTCGCTGGTCGCCACGAGTGAAGGGGGCGGCGGCGGCGGTGGAAGCGGCGTGCGCGGCGGAGGCACCGGAGGGGGCGGCGGCGGCAGTGGCGGTGGCTACGGCGGCGGCATCGGCACGGGCAACGGCGACGGCTACGGCGCGGGTTCCGGCGGCGGCAGCGGCGGCGGTTCGGGCGGTGGCGTGGGGCCGGGTGTCGGCCGTGGCACGGGCGCGGGCGGACGCAGTGGTCCTGCCGCCCCGGGTGTCTACCGTAGCAACGCATCGCTGCTCGCCGTCATCCAGAAGTACGCGGCCGGCATCCAGTACTGCTATGGCAACGAGCTCAAGCACGACCCCTCGCTGCGCGGCAAGCTCGTGGTGGCCATCACCGTGGCGGCCTCGGGTGAAGTGCTGCAGGCGACCGTCGTCCAGAACTCGGTCGGCTCGGCGCGCATGACCGACTGCGCGCTGTCGCAGATTCGATCGTGGCGGTTCCCGGTGATTCCGGAGGGCGTGACCGCCTTCCAGGCGCCGTTCGTGTTCACTCCCCCGAACTGAGGGTTGTGCTCCGAAGATTGGTGAGAGAGCCGGGCGGTCGCCTTCGGGTGGC
>JADLGX010000414.1 GCA_020849095.1 Candidatus Eiseniibacteriota bacterium | reverse complement strand
TCGTGCCACGACGTGCGCGGCTTCGCGAACTCCACCTACACCGCGGTGATGCACGCCCGGAGCGCCTATCCGCTCGAGGGCAGCCACATCAACGTCGAGTGCAGCAAGTGCCACAGCCGGGCGCCGGCCGGCTCGGACGCCGCGGCGTCACTGGGCAGCGCGCGCGTGCTGATCCGTCCCAAGAAGGGCGTGTGCGCCGACTGTCACGGCGATCCGCACCTCGGGCGCTTCGAGCCCGGTGGCGCGCGCCCGAACCTCAAGAGCTGCAAGGGCTGCCACACCATGCTCGCGTTCCAGCCTTCGACCTACGACGGCAAGGCGCACGCCGACTGCGTGTTCCCCCTGCGCGGCGCGCACATGGCCACGCCCTGCCAGGCCTGTCACCAGGAACTGGCCGCCGCGCCCTCCAAGTCCTCGCTCAAGGCGAGCCTCGCGGCCATGCGCCCGCTGCACTTCGACAATCCCAAGCGCGAGTGCGCCGCGTGCCACACCAGCCCGCACGGCGAGCAGTTCGCGCAGCGGCGCGACAAGGGCGCATGCGACGGCTGCCACGAGGACCTGGCCTTCGCGCCCGCGTCCAAGTTCGACCACAACCGCGACGCGGCGTTCAAGCTCGAGGGTGCGCACGCCCGCACGCCGTGCGCCAGCTGCCACGTGCCGCAGCGCGACACCGCGGGCAAGGTGACCGTGCAGTACCGGCCCACGCCCACGCGTTGCGAAGCCTGTCACACGACCGGAATGCCGGACCTGCTGTCCCCTGAGAACCGGAAGTCTCAGGCCGTTCCCATTCGCAAGGACGCGAATGGCCTGGTGCTGTTGACCGTTCGGGAGGCCTGCCGTGGATCCCACTGACCGCCGCAGAATGCCGTGGTACGTGCTCGTCGCGCTGTTCGCGCTGCTGCCGCTCGTGTATTCGGCCCCTCCCGCCGGCTCCGCCGCGGCGCCGCGCGCCGAGAACCCGCACGGCACGTTCAAGGAGGAGTGCGCGCACTGCCACACCTCGGACTCGTGGAAGATCGCCAAGGTGGCGCAGGGCTTCGACCACGCCAAGTACGGCTTTCCGCTGACCGGCGCGCACGCCTCGTCGCAGTGCACGGCCTGCCACAAGTCGCTCGACTTCACGCAGGCCAAGACGCAGTGCATCTCGTGTCACCAGGATCCGCACCGCGGCGAGATGGGCACCGAGTGCGCCCGCTGCCACGGCGCGCGCAGCTTCGTGGATCGCGGCCCCATGGTGCGCGCCCACCAGCTGACCCAGTTCCCGCTCACCGGCAGCCATGCCGCGATCGACTGCGAGAGCTGCCACAAGGGAACGCAGCAGGGCCACATGCAGTTCATCGGAACGCAGGCGGACTGCAAGGGCTGCCACATGCCGCTGTACCAGTCGGCGAAGACCCCCGACCACGTGGCGGGCGGCTTTCCCACCGAGTGCCAGACCTGCCACGCGACGCTCGCGTGGAGCCCGGCGCGCTTCAACCATGATGCTTCCGGCTTTCCGCTGACGGGCGCGCATCGCGCGGCCGCCTGCGCGCAGTGCCACATCGGCGGGCAGTACCGCGGCACGGCCAAGGACTGCGCGTCGTGCCACCGCACCGACTACGAGAGCGCCACGCCTCCGCACGCTTCGGCGGGCTTCGCCGCCAGCGCGTGCGCCAGCTGCCACGGCACGACGGCGTGGAACCCGGCGTCGTTCAGCCACGCCAACACGGCGTTCCCGCTGACGGGCTCGCACGCGGGCGCGCCCTGCGCGAGCTGCCACTCGGACGGCGTCTACGACGGCAAGCCCACGGCGTGCATCGCGTGCCACGCGGCCGACTACACGGCGGCTTCGCCCACGCACACCCCGTCGAGCTTTCCGCAGACCGCCTGCGGCTCGTGCCACAACACGACCACGTTCGCGGGCGCGGCGTTCGACCACAACACCACGTCGTTCACTTTGACCGGCGCGCATCGCACCGTGACCTGCCAGACCTGCCACGGCGACGGCGTGTACGACGGCAAGCCCACGGCCTGCTTCTCGTGCCATTCGTCCGACTACTCCGCGGCGGTGCCCACGCACACGGCGGCGGGTTTCCCGCAGTCGGCCTGCTCGAGCTGCCATTCCACCACCGCGTGGTCGCCGGCGTCCTTCAACCACGCCAACACGTCGTTCCCGCTCACGGGCGCGCACGTGGCTGCCGCCTGCGCCGGCTGCCACAGCGACGGCGTGTACGACGGACGCTCCACGGCCTGCCAGAGCTGCCACATCGCGGATTACAACACCGCCGACCCGAACCACGCCGCCGCCGGCTTCTCGGCGAGCGCATGCGCCACCTGCCACAACACCACCACCTGGTCCGGCGCCACGTTCGACCACGACGGTTCCTACTTCCCGATCTACTCGGGCAAGCACCGGGGCAAGTGGAACACCTGCCAGCAGTGTCATACCAACTCCAACAACTACGCCGTCTTCACCTGTCTCTCGTGCCACCCGCACAGCGACAAGCCCAAGACGGACGGCGACCACAGTGGACGGTCGGGCTACAGCTACGACAGCGCCGCCTGCTATCGCTGCCACCCACGGGGGAATTCGTGATCCACGCCGCGCGCAAGCTCGTACCCCTCGCGCTCCTGCTGATGATCGCCCTGACGGGCGCGGCCCTCGCCGCGCCCGCCACCACCAAGGTCACGTACGTGGCCGGGTCGAGCATCTACATCGAGGTGGGCACCCTTCAGGGCCTTCGCGCCGGAGACACGCTGCAGGTGCTGCGCGGCACCACGGTCGTGGGCCGGCTGCGCGCGGCCTACGTGTCGTCCAAGCGCGCGTCGTGCGACACGCTGTGGACGGGAGCGCTGCTGCAGGCGGGCGACGTCGTGCGCTACGACGCGCGGACAGCCGACGTGGCCGCGCTGGCCGACAGCTCGCGCGGCGCCGCGGTGCGCGCCGACTCGACCCGGCGCGCGGCGCAGCTTCCGCCTCCGGGGCCCAACGCGCGCAGCGCCAACCGCCAGCGCCTGCGCGGGCGCGCGGGCGCGCGTTGGCTGTCGGTGAACACGTCGGACGGCAGCAGCTTCCAGCAGCCTTCGCTCGACCTGCGCTTCGACGGGCAGAACGTGGCTGCGGGCCACATGGACCTGTCGTTCGACATGCGCAACCGGCGCACGACGCGCAACTTCAACGGCACCGCGCAGGTGGACAACCAGGGACGCGTCTATCGTGCGTCCATGACGGTCCGCTCGCGCGACGCCAACCGCAAGTTCACCGTGGGCCGGCAGAGCTCGCCGCTGCTCGCGAGCATCAACCTGTTCGACGGCGGCCTGCTCGAGATCGGGAACGCGCGCCACTCCGTGGGACTGTTCAGCGGCACGCAGCCGGATCCCGAGCACTATTCGTTCTCGGGCAAGGTGCTGCAGATGGGCGGCTACGCGGAATGGCACCAGGCGCCGCTGTCTCCCGCGCGCTGGTCGTACGCCATGGGCGCGGTGTCGTCGCAGGAAAACGGCGCGCCCAACCGCGACTTCCTGTTCGCCCAGTCGTGGTGGTTCACCAAGCGGTTCAATGCCTCGCTCACCCAGGAGGTGGACTTCAACCGCGGCTGGAAGCGCGCCATGGGCGAGCCCGCGCTCTCCACGACCAGCACGTTCGCGTCGCTGCGCGTTCCGGTGACCGAGTGGTTCAGCGCCAACACGGGCTACGACAACCGCCGCAACGTGCGCCTGTACCGCGACCGGCTGACGCCCGAGACGCAGTTCGACGACGCCTACCGCCAGGGCGCGTGGTTCGGCGGCCAGCTCGAGGTGGCCAAGCGCCTGCGCCTGTCGGCCGAATCGCGCAGCAACGCCGGGTCCGACAAGTCGCATTCGTGGTCGTCGAGCGCCGAGCTGAGCCGGTTCGCCCCGGGGCACGCCACCGCGCGCATCCGCCTGTCCCAGTACTTCGGGCGCACGGTCGAGAGCACGCTGTGGTCCGGCAGCCTCGGGCTGGATCCCATGCCGCAGTCGCATGTCGAACTGGCGGGCGGAACCCGAAAGACGCACGATGGGTTCTCCGGCACGGACGACACCGAGCGCTGGGAGAGTCTCGACGTGGACGTGACGCTGGGCCGCAGCTGGTACGCCAACGGCGGCTACGAGCAGGATCACGGCGGGCTGTCGGGCACGACGCGGCAGTTCCAGGCCGGACTGAGCTGGCGATTCTGATCCCGCGCTGAGCCGGAGGCGGACCGGCGACGTTTCGTTGGGAGGACCATGAGAACGCTCCATCTCGTTCCCGGACTCCTCATGATGCTCGGCTGGGCGGCGCTCTGCGGCGCGGCCCCGGCCGATCCCGAGCGCTTCGCCACGCCACCTCCGGTGCCGCGGTTCGCGCCTCCGGCCACCGGCGTGCTGCTGGCCGACGACTTCTCGGCCGGGCTCGGTCGCTGGACCGCCGACCGCGACAGCGTGTGGAGCGTATGGCGCGGCATGCTGCGCGCCGACCTGCCCGACCAGAAGCAGCTGCGCTCGCTGCTGTACGGAGGGTCGGAGGACTGGCGCGACTACGCGCTCGACTTCGACGTCTGCATGATGCGCGGCGTGGACAAGGGCGCGATCGTGCGCGTGCAGGGCGGAGCCGGCGTGGGCATTGACCTGCGCGGCGGCACCTACCAGGACGTGGTCATGTACGTGCGCGAATGGCCGCTGGGCAAGGCGAGCGCGACCAACGCGAACGGCGTCTGGCAGCACGTGCGGATCGAGGTGCGGGGCGAGCGCTATCGCGTGCTGGTCAACGGCCAGCTGAGGCTGGACCGCACCGACGCGCGGCGTGCCCAGGGGCGCATCGCGTTCGCCGCGTACACCGGCGGCGCGGGACGCTGCACGGTGTACTACGACAACGTGATCGTGACCGCGCTGGAGTAGGCCATCACGCCTGCGGGCGGCGTCCCACCAGCAGCCGCAGCCCGTTCAGGATGACGACCACGGTGCTGCCCTCGTGCCCGGACACGGCAATGGGCAGCTTGAGCTGGCCCAGCGGCGTCATGGTGCCCACGAACGTCCAGACCACCAGCAGCACCATCACGCCGGTCGCGATCACCAGGTTCTGGATGACCACGCGGTTCGCGCGCTTGGCGAGCCGCACCGCGTAGGGCAGCGAAGTGAGGTCGTCGGCCATCAGCACCACGTCGGCGCTCTCCATGGCGGCGTCGCTGCCGATGCCGCCCATGGCGATGCCCACGCTGGCGCGCGCCAGCGCGGGCGCGTCGTTGACGCCGTCGCCGATCATGGCGACCGAGCCGTACTTGGTCTCGAGCTCCGAGATCACGCGCACCTTGTCCTCGGGCAGCAGCTGGCCGTGGCGCTCGTCCACTCCGGTGCGGCGCGCGATCGCGTCCACGGTCTGCTGGCTGTCGCCGGACAGCACCGCGAGGTGCGAAATGCCCAGCCCGCGCAGCACCTTCACGGTCTCTTCGGCGGTCGGGCGCACGGCGTCGGCCGCGGCGATCATTCCCCACGTGCCGTTGGAGTGCACGATCATCGCCGTCTTGGCATCGGACGCGAAGGCCTTCACGCGGTCGGCCACGCCGTCCGGCAGCGCCACGCCCAGCGAGGCGAACAGGTCCGGCGTTCCCACCTCGATGCGCACGCCCTTGTGCGTGGCCACGAGCCCCTTGCCGAGCTGGTTCATCATCTCTTCGGCGGGCTCGTACGCCACGTGGCGCACCTCGGCGGCGCGCACGACGGCCTGCGCGAGCGGATGCGGCGAACGCTTTTCGGCCGTGGCCGCCAGTGCGAGCACCTGCTCCTCGGTGGCGCCGCCCAGCGCCACGACGTCCGTCACCTCGAAGCGGCCGTGCGTGAGCGTGCCGGTCTTGTCGAACGCGATGGCCTTCACGCGGCCCAGCGCCTCGATGTAGCGGCCGCCCTTGAACAGGATGCCGTTGCGCGCCGCGTTGGCGATGGCCGACAGGATCGTGGCGGGCGTGGCGATGACCAGCGCGCAGGGCGACGCGACGACCAGGAGCGTCATCGTCCGATAGAGCGCGCCGGTCGTGCCGCTCCACGGCATCTTCATGACGAACAGCGTCACGGCCAGCATGAGCACGGCGGCCACGATGACGACGATCGTGTAGTAGCGCCCCACCCACTCGGCCACTTCCTCGGTCTGCGACTTCTGCTCCTGCGCTTCCTTGACCAGCGCCACGATGCGCGCCAGCGCGCTGTTGGACGCCGCGCGCGTCGCCACGTACTCGAGCGCGCCGAGCTGGTTGAGCGTTCCGGCGAACAGCGGATCGTCGATGCGCTTTTCGACCGGCACCGATTCGCCGGTCAGGCTGCTCTGGTCCACCAGCGACGTGCCCAGGGTGACGTTGCCGTCCACCGGAAACGCCTCGCCCGGCTTGACGATGACGGTTTCGCCCACGCGCACGTCCTCGGCGGGCACTTCGATCTCGCGGCCCTCGCGCCGCACCAGCGCGCGCGCCGGGCGCAGCTTCATGAGCGCATTGAGCGCGTGCCGGGTGCGCCCCATGGTGTAGACCTCGAGCGTGTTGCTGAGCGAGAACAGGAACATCAGCACCGCGGCCTCGAAGATGGCGCCCGTCGCCGCCGCGCCCACCGCCGCCAGGATCATGAGCAGGTTGACGTCGAACTTGAGCCGGCGCAGCGCCTCGAACGTGCTCACGGTGGCGAACCAGCCGCCCGTCACCGCGGCGACGCCGTACAGCAGGTGCCCGGCGAGCGGCTGCGCCGGCAGCGCGCGCTCCGCGACAAACCCGGCCGCGAGCGTGGCGAAGCAGACGAGCGTCATGGTCACCATGGCCCGTCCGCCCGAGTGCCCCTCTTCCTCCTCGTGCGACAGGGGCGCGCCCCACGGCTTTTCGGCCAGCGGGCGCACCACCTCGACGCCGTCCGTCGCGGCCGCCCGGCGCACCAGCCGCACCGCGCCCGGCGTGGCCGTGGCGGTGAACTGCGCGGCGGTCTCGGGAGCCAGCTGGCCGAAGCGCAGCGCGCACTCCGAGCAGGCCTCGAGCGACTCGCGGTTCTCGCACGCGGTCACGCGCTGCGAGAACACCTCGCCCACGCCGTCGGCGAACGTGTTGAGCTGCTCGGGGCTCACCTGCGCGGGCTGATAGCGCACCGTGAGCGTGCTCGCGCGGAAGTTGGCCTCGATCGCGATGACGCCGGGCCACTCGCGCAGCCGGTCGGCGAGAATCTCGATGCAGCCTTCGCCGCTCTCGGGCAGCGGCAGGTGTCCGGCGGGCACGGCCGCCACGTGGGTGGCGGACTTGTCTTCGCAGTTCTGGCACATGGTGACGGAGGATCCTGGAGTTCGAGGGTTGCCACACTCGGATGTGCCCGGGGTCGGGCCACGATACAGGCTGGTGCGCTAGGATGCACCCATGCGACCCCTCGCATGTGTGCTTCTTGCCCTGTCGTTGACGTCTGCCGCCCTGGTGAGCGCGGGCTGTGGCAAAGCGCCCGGCCCCGCGGCTCCCGGCCCCAGCGCCACCACGCGAACGTGGCGCATGGGCTTTTCCAATATCGCGCCCGTGCCGGACCAGGCCATTGCGGTGGCCACCATCTTCATGTGGGCGCCGCGCTCGGACGGCGCCATCGCGCACGACGGTGTGCCGTGGGATTCACTGCTCGCGGGCGTCGCGCCCGACACGCTGGCGCGCCGCCAGCTGGACCTGATGCGCTACTACCGCGCCACTGCTCATCTGCAAATTGTGTACGAGGCGGATCCCACCGACGGGCTCGCGCGCGAGCGTGAGGATCCCAAGCTGGTTGCGGCCGGGCGCAGCATTGCCGAGCCCGCCATCCAGGAGCTGTACCGCCGCTGGGTCACCGCGGTGGACACGATCATCCATCCCGAGTACCTGGGGCTGGGCTCCGAGGTGAACCTGGTGCGCGTGGCCGCGCCCGCGCCCGTTTACGCGGCGCTGCGCCAGATGGCGGCACGCACCGCCGACTCGCTGCGCGCGCTGCACGCGCGCTTGCCGCAGCACCCCGCGCCCCAGCTGTACGCGACCACGCAGGTGGAGACCGCGTGGGGACGGCTGGGGCCGCCGGGCTACCAGGGCGCGCTCACCGACGCCGCGGACTTCTCGTTTGCCGACGTGTGGGGGCTGTCGTCGTACCCCGCGCTCGGCGGCTTCGCCGAGCCCGAGGACATTCCGCTCGACTACTACTCGCGGCTCGGCGCCGAAGTGGCGCGGCCCGTCATGGTCGTGGAAGGCGGCTGGGCGTCGGTGCCCTGGGGCGCGAGCGCAGCGACACCGCAGCAGCAGGCGCGCTTCTACCGCCGTCAGGCGCAGCTGCTCGACGAGGCCCGCGCGATCGGCGTCTACAACCTGACCTTCGCCGATCTCGCGCTGAGCGCCTGGCCGCCGCCCCCGTCGGGAACTCTGGTGCCGTTCGCACGGCTGGGACTGGTGGACAGCGCGCTCACGGCAAAGCCGGCGCTCGCGGTGTGGGACAGCCTGTTCGCGAGGACGCGGACGCCCTGAGCCGGTGGGCCC
>JADLGX010000413.1 GCA_020849095.1 Candidatus Eiseniibacteriota bacterium | reverse complement strand
CCGTGGGCGCCCCGCTCACGCTCGAAGACCTGCCCGATCCCGTTCCCGGTCCCGGTGAGGTGCGCGTGCGCGTCGCCGGCTGCGGCGTGTGCCACACGGACATCGGTTTCTGGCGCGACGGCGTGCCCACGCGCCGGCCGCTGCCGCTGACGCTCGGGCACGAGGTGAGCGGCACCGTGGATGCCGTGGGCGAAGGGGCCGCGGAATGGCTCGGCCGCGAGGTGATCGTGCCCGCCGTCATCTCGTGCGGCACCTGCGACCTGTGCATGAACGGCCGCGGCAACGCCTGCCGCGCGCAGCTCATGCCGGGCAACGACATGGATGGCGGCTTCGCGGACGCCATCGTGGTGCCCGCGCGCGGGCTCTGCCACGTGCGCGAGCGCGGCGGCTACGCGTTGTCCGAGCTGAGCGTGGTCGCGGACGCCGTCACCACGCCCTACCAGGCGGTGGTGCGCAGCGCCCTGTCGGCCGGTGAGCTGGCCATCGTCATCGGCGTGGGCGGCGTGGGCGGGTACGCGGTGCAGATCGCCTCGGCGCTCGGCGCCAAGGTGGTGGCGATCGACGTGGACGACGCCAAGCTGGCGCTGATCGCCCAGCACGGGGCGCACGCCACGTTCAACACGAAGAGCACCGATTTCAAGACGCTCAAGAAGGAGATCGCCGCGCGCGCCAGGGAATGGGGCTGCGCGGGTCACGGCTGGAAGGTGTTCGAGTGCTCGGGCTCCACGCCGGGGCAGGAGACCGCGTTCGGCCTGCTGGGACACGCGGGAACGCTCATGGTCGTGGGCTTCACGCTGGGCAAGATCGAAGTGCGGCTGTCCAACCTGATGGCGTTCGACGCCACCGTGCAGGGCACGTGGGGGTGCCGGCCGGAGCTGTATCCCGAGGCACTCGCGCTGGTCACCGGCGGGCAGGTCACGCTCAAACCGTTCATCGAATGCCACCCGCTCTCGGACGGCCCCGAGGTCATCCGCAAGGTGGCGGACCACGAAATCCACCGGCGCGCCATCCTGGAACCGGCGCGGTCCTGAACCCCCACGGCGTCACCGCGCGGCACGCGCACGAGGACACGAACATGCTGAAAGAGCACACGCTGGTCCCGGACTACCGCTTCGAGCACATCCGCTACGAACTCAAGTCCGCCATCGATCCGGCGGGCAAGCCGGTCGAGGGGCTGTTCAACGCCTGGATCGTGATCGACAACCCGTCGCAGCTGAACAGCTACACGACCGAGGCCGCGCGCGAGATCGTGCTGGCGTTCCGCCAGGCGAGCATGGACCGCAGCGTGGTGTGCGTGGTGTTCACCGCGACCGGCGACCGCGCGTTCTGCACCGGCGGCAACACCAAGGAGTACGCCGAGTACTACGCGGGCAATCCGCAGGAGTACAAGCAGTACATGCGGCTCTTCAACGACATGATCGATTCCATCCTGCGCTGCGACAAGCCGGTCATCAATCGCGTCAACGGCATGCGCATCGGCGGCGGGCAGGAGATCGGCATGGCGTGCGACTTCAGCATCGCGACCGACACCGCGCGCTTCGGCCAGGCCGGCCCCAAGCACGGCTCGGCGCCCGACGGCGGCAGCACGGACTTCCTGCCGCTGTACGTGGGCTTCGGGCATGCCATGGAGAGCGTGGTCATGTGCGAAACGTGGAGCGCGCACAAGGCGCTGCAGCTGGGGCTGGTCAACGAGATCGTTCCCGCGCTCAAGCGGGACGGCCAGTGGATTCCCAACCCCCTCGTGGTGATCGACCGCTACGCCGACGAGTTCGGGCAGATCGTGTACGGCAACTTCAAGCGCGGCGCCGACGCCGACGCGGGCAAGGCGATCATGGCCCAGGCCACCAGCGACCTGTCCGCGCTCGATGCGGCGGTCGAGAAGCTCTGCACCAAGATGCTCATGCTCATGCCCGACTGCGTCAGCAAGAGCGTCAACAGCGTGCGCAAGCACAAGCAGCGGCACTGGGACGCCAACAGCATCACGAACCGCGAATGGCTCGCGCTCAACATGATGACCGAAGGCAAGGCGGGCTTCCGCGCCTTCAACGACGGCCCCAGGGACAAGCGCGAGGTGGACTTCATCAAGCTGCGCCAGATGCTGGCCGCCGGGCATCCGTGGGACGACGAGCTGCTGCGCGCCATTTCGCCGGTGGGTTCGGCGGAGGGCGCGGCGCGCTGACGCGCGTCGCGTTCGGGGCGCTCCAGTGGATCTGGGACTCAAGGGCAGGACCGCGCTGGTCACCGGTGGTGCGTCGGGCATCGGCGCCGCCATCGCCGTGGAGCTGGCGCGCGAAGGGTGCAATGTGGCCATCGTGGACCTGAAGCGCGACGACAAGGCCGAAGCGGTGCTCGCGGAACTGGCCGCGCAGGGCGTGCGCGCGTCGTTCTGCGAAGCCGACGTGCGCGACTTCGCGCTGGCCGAGCGCGTCGTGCAGTCGGTCGCCGAGGCGGACGGCGGGCTGCACGTGCTGGTGTGCTGCGCCGGCATCACCGACGACGGGCTGTCGTGGAAGCTCACCGAGGCGCAGTGGGACCGCGTGCTCGACGTGAACCTGAAGGGCTGCTTCGCGTACTGCCGCGCCGCCGGCGCGCTCATGAAGGACGCGCGCGGCGGGCGCATCGTGAACATCGCCAGCATCAACGGGCTGCGCGGCAAGTTCGGGCAGGCCAACTACGCCGCCTCCAAGGGCGGCATGGTGGCGCTCTCCAAGACGCTCGCGCGCGAGCTGGGCAAGTTCGGCGTCACCGTGAACGTGGTGGCGCCCGGCATGGTGCGCACCGACATGGCCGGCGTGCTGCCGCCCGAGGTGATCGAAAAGGCGGTGGACGAGACCGTGCTGGGCCGCCTCGCCGAGCCGCGCGACTGCGCCATCGTGGTGGCGTTCCTCTGCTCGGACGCCGCGCGCCACGTGACCGGGCAGGTGGTGCAGGTGGACGGAGGGCAGTACCTGTGAGCTCGGGCCCGCGCGTCGGCATCGTCGGCATCGGGCACACGCCCTTCGGCCGGCGCAGCGACGCCACGGTGCAGGAGCTGGCGGCCGAGGCGTTCCGCGACGCGCTCGCCGACGCCGGCATGGAGCGCGGCGCCATGGATGCCGTCGTGGTGGGCTCGGTGCCCGAGTACCACAAGCAGCGTTCGCTGCCGGGCGTGGTGCAGGAGTACCTGGGACTCACCCCCAAGCCCACGTGGCTCACCGAGGCGGCGTGCGCCTCGGGCAGCGCCGCCATCCGCACCGCGTGGATGAGCATCAAGGCCGGCGTGCACGACGTGGT
>JADLGX010000412.1 GCA_020849095.1 Candidatus Eiseniibacteriota bacterium | reverse complement strand
TCGAACAGCTCTTCGACCGCGTCGTTGGCCATGCGCACGCAGCCGTGCGAGACCGGGCGGCCGAGCTCTTCTTCGTGATTGGTGCCGTGCACGTAGATGTAGCGCTCGAGCGAGTCGCAGCCCGGACCGCGGTTGATGCCATCCTCGAGCCCTTCCAGCGTGAGCACCCGCGTCAGGATCAGGTCGTCGTCGCGCGTCTCGCCCTGCCAGGACTCGCCCGTGGGCTCGCGGCTCACGAACACCGCGCCGCGCTCCGCGCCGGCGCCGATGCGCCGGTGGATGCGATGCCAGCCCGGCGGCGTGCGGAACGAACCCGAGTCCCCGCCGACGCCGTTGGCCGCCGTGGACACGGGCCACGAGCGGACGGAATCGCTTCCGCTGAGCAGGTGCAGGCGCTGCGCGCTCACGTCCACCAGCAGCCATCGCGGCGGCGCCTCGCGAACGGGGGCGCGGGCGCGGCCGAGCGCGGCGGCGAGCAGCTCGGGGAGCGGGGCGGAAGCGGCGAGCGGGGACATGCGCGGCAGAGTGCCACACAAGCACACGCGCGGCCACGAGATCCCCGAAAAGCCGAGGCGGGGGCGAACCCGAAGGTCCACCCCCGCACGTTTTTCGGCGCGGCCCGCGCCTCATTGCCTCCGGTTACTGGATCAGCACCACCGCGCGCGCCGCCTTCTGCGAGCCGGCCACCGCGTGCACGAAGTACGTGCCGATGGGCAGCTGCTTGGCGGAGAACTCGATCGAGTGCTCACCCGCGGCGAACTCGCCGTCGGCGAGCGTTTCGACCAGCGCGCCGGCGACGTTGTACACCTTGACCGTCACCTTGCCCGCGCGCGGCAGGTAGAGCTGCACGTTGGTGCGCGAGGTGAACGGGTTCGGATAGATGTTGCGGAAGGCCACCGTTCCCGTCACGCGGACGGCTTCGACCGCTTCGGGACGGGCCTGCGCGACCGCGGCGTTGCAGAGGTTCGGACGGTACGTGCCGACGCTGCTCTGCATGCGCGTGATCTGACCGGCGGTGAACTGCGTGTAACAGACGTCGGTCGAGTAATCCATGTAGTTGTGGATCGGATCCACGCCCGCCGCCGGGCAGGTGTCCTTGCCGCTCGGGCAGCCCGACGTGGCGGTGGCCTCGTAAGGCGTGTCGTCCACCTGGTCGCCGGGAGCGGTGCAGCCGCCCTGGAACGTGTGGTACAGGCCGAGGTAGTGACCGGCCTCGTGCGCGAGCGTGCCGCCCAGGTTGTACGGCGACAGGTAGCCGCCCGGCACCGAGCCGTAGTGGATCACGACGCCGTGCAGCTTGCTGTTCTCGGCGTACGACCACGGGAACGTGGCCCAGCCCAGCAGGCTCTGGCCCGGCTTGGCCGAGTAGACGTTGAAGCGGTGCAGCGGATCGATGGCCAGCGAGTTCTTGGCGTTCGACTCGTTGCGCGAGCCGGGCGTCATGCCGAACCACTGCTTGTTGCTCGTGCGGTCCACCGACGACAGAACGAACGAGAAGCCGGTCCCCGCGTAGCGCGCGTTCATGTACGCGATCTGCGCGTCGATCTGGGACTGCGGGATGTTGCCCGTCGAGCCGCTGTAGATCACGTGCCACGCGACCTTGATCTGCCCCGTCGCGCTCGCCCGGCCTTCGGCGATGTAGCGGCGCAGCGCGGTGCCGACCGCGTCCATCTCCATTCCGGTGGGCTCCGGCGCGCCGCAGTTGCGGCCGTTGATCATCTCCACGTCACCCGGGTGCGCGCCGCCGAACGGCTTGTGGAGGCCGGCAAAGGCGGTCGAGGCGAGGAATACTCCGAGCGTGAGCGCGGCCAGGACCAGGGAAGACCGGTGCTTCATGGCGCTGCCTCCATGGGGGTGGAAACCACTGGATGCCGGCCGCGCCCCGGGCTGAGCTGGGTCGCCCGAAAGGAGGGCCGACCGGCAAGGCGCCACCTTCGCAAGAAACGTCAGGACGTTTCAATGCAAATGTTTGCGCTTTGACAATCACCTTTCAGCGGCGCGGTCCTACAGCGTGACGTCGCGATGCACGTCCTTGTAGTAGAGGTAGCGCGACGGCGTCGCGCCCGTGGCATAGAACGACTGCGGCACGAACGGGCCCATCCAGATGAAGTCGCCCTTCTGCACTTCCATCCACTCGCGCCCGAGGTAGTACACGCCCTGCCCCTGCAGGAAGACCAGGCCATGCTCCATCACGTGCGTCTCGGTCACGGGCAGCGACCCGCCCGGAGGGAACGTGAAGATGTTCATCGCCATGTCCCACGCGTGGTCCACCGGGAGCAGCACCTTGAGGATCACGCCTTCCATCCCCATGTAGGTCTCGCCGGGCAGCCGGTTCTCGTTGCCCACGAGATCGTGCGGCCGGGGGGCGCCGAACGGCACGTAGCGCTTCTTGAGCCACAGCAGGCGCGCCGGAGCGGAAGCGGACACGGAAAAGCGCGAGCCGGGCTTCATGTAGGCGAAACCGCCCTCGCCGAGGTTGTGCCCCGCGCCGTTCAGGTCGAGTTCGACCGCCCCTTCGAACACGAAGAGAAACGCCTGCACGCCGTCGGCGAGCGTCTGCTGCGTGCCTCCGCCGGCCGCCAGCGCGAGCTCGTACTGCACGAACGCGGCCCCCATCGCGGGTGCGGTCAGGATCTTGGAGACCGTGTTGCGCCACTCCGGCAGGACGCTCTCGGCCACCCCTTCGGGCGGCAGAAGGGCCCAATCCCTCTCGACGCGAGCGCGGCTGCCCACCAGTCCGATGCGTGACATGTGCCCCAACCCTCCCGTGGTTTCCTGCTGCGCTCGAGGGCGCAGCCCGACTACATTCTTGCGCTACTTACGCCCGACGATCGCCCCTGATGGAGAAGCGCCATGACCACCGTGCTGAACGACGCCCTGACTCACGACGCTCTCGCTCGGCTGTCCACCGCCAATCGCGCATTCGCGGCAGCCTACCCCGGCGATTCGATCCACCGCCAGCCCGTGCACACGGTGTACGGCGGAGCCCACCTGTTCTCGCACGACCTGGCGCCCAAGCTCGGGGCCGCCGCGCTGCGGTCGCTGAAGGAGTACGCGCCCGACTTCTGCACGTTCGCCCGGGCGATCGGGCTGACCGGCAGCGACCGCCTGCCCGGGCTGCCCGCGGAGCGCGCCCGACTCGAGGCGCAGCTGTCGGCGGACCTCGAGGGAATGCGCCGGTCGGAGCCGCGCGCCTACCTGGCCTGGACGGTGTACGAGCGCGTGCTCGAGAAGCTCCAGCGCGAGCCCGTCGAGGACTTCCGCATCGACTTCGAGGACGGCTACGGCAACCGCCCCGACGCCGAGGAGGACGGGCACGCCGTCACGAACGCCGAGCAGGTGGCGCTCGGGCTGGAGCGCGGCACGCTGCCGCCCTTCATCGGCATCCGCATCAAGCCGTTCACCGAGGAGCTGCGCGCGCGCGGCATCCGCACGCTCGACCTGTTCCTGGGCACGCTGCTGCGCAAGAGCGGCGGAAAGCTGCCCGCGAACTTCGTGGTCACGCTGCCCAAGGTGACCATTCCCGAGCAGGTGGTGACCCTGGTCGAGTTGTTCGAGATCCTCGAACGCCAGCACCAGCTGGTTCCGGGCGCGCTCAAGATGGAGATCATGGTCGAGACCACGCAGAGCGTGATCGGCCCCGACGGCATGGTGCCGTTGCGGCGGCTGGTCGCCGCGGCCGGCGGCCGATGCGTGGGCGCGCACCTGGGCGTGTACGACTACACCGCGTCCTGCAACGTGACCGCGCTCTACCAGGCGCCCGGTCATCCCGCGTGCGCGTTCGCCCGCCACGTCATGCAGGTGGCGCTCGCCGGCACGGGCGTGGACATCTCCGACGGCGCCGTCACGATCATGCCGGTCGCGCCGCACAAGGCGCCGGAGGGCGGCACGCTCACCGAGGCGCAGGTGCAGGCCAACCTCAAGGCCGTGCACGGCGCCTGGAAGCAGCACTACGACGAGGTGCGGCGCGCGCTGCGCGAGGCGTACTACCAGGGCTGGGACCTGCACCCGGGCCAGCTCGCCACGCGGCACGCGGCGGTGGTGGCGTTCTTCCTGGAAGGACGCGACGAGGCGGCCGAGCGGCTGCAGCGGTTCGTCGAGAAGGCGGCGCAGGCGACGCTGCTGGGCAACGTGTTCGACGATGCCGCCACGGGACAGGGACTGCTCAACTTCTTCCTGCGCGGCATCTCGTGCGGCGCGCTCACCGAGAGCGAAGCGCTCGCGACCGGGCTCACGCTGGACGAGCTGCGCGGGCGCAGCTTCGTCAAGATCCTCAAGGGCCGCCGCGGCGAAGCCTGACGGCCGGGCCGCTCAGCTCCCG
>JADLGX010000411.1 GCA_020849095.1 Candidatus Eiseniibacteriota bacterium | reverse complement strand
GATCGTGGCGCAGCGATGAAGTCGAAGGTCGTTGCGCTGCTGCTCTCCGATCTCGGTGTCACGAAGAGCCACTCGCGACCGCATGTCTCGAACGACAACCCGTACTCCGAGGCGCAGTTCAAGACCATGAAGTACCGGCCGGACTTCCCGGACCGCTTCGGCTCGATCGAGCATGGGCGCAGCTTCTGCGGCGACTTCTTCCCCTGGTACAACACCGAGCACCATCATGTAGGGCTCGGGCTGTTCACGCCGCACGACGTTCACTTCGGGCTCGCCGCGGCGAAACGCGAGCAGCGGGCACTTGTGCTCGCCGAAGCGTTTGCGAAGAACCCAGAGCGGTTCCCGAACGGGCGGCCCTCACCCCGGCCGCTGCCGACCGCGGTCTGGATCAACCCGCCGAAGCCGAGAGTCGAGAGCGAAGGGGCCCAGAATGCCATGGCCTCGGAATCGAACCCGACCACGATCGCGGCTGTGCGGTCATCCTTGGAAGCCGATCTCAAGCAAACGCGGCCTGAGATCCCGAATCCCAACATCGAAGAGCCGTGCATGGCGGTTGCTCAGTAAACCCACGAAGCGAGTGTCTCAAAGTCGTTGACAGGTTCCGCGCTGCACTGGCTGTTCAACCTGAAGAAGATGGGCCGCGTGGACACGACGATCCGCGCAAACGTTCCCACGTACGCCGTGTTCCGCGATCCGGCCGGGTACCTGACCTACGTCGCCTACAACGCGGGGTCGGCGGATCGTCTGGTCTCGTTCACGGACGGGTTCTCGTTCAGCGTGGGCCCGCGCCAGACGCGTTCGCACAGCACCTCGCCCGTCAATCCCGAGGCGCCCGTCGTTCTGCTGCTCACCAACAAGACATCGGGCAAGGCGCCGCTCACGATCCAGTTCACGGGCAGCCAGAGCTTCGACCCGAACGGGCGACCCATCACCTTCGCGTGGTCCTTCGCGGGCGTGGGAACGAGCACCGCCGCCGACACGACCGTCGCGTTCACCACCGTCGGCGATCACTGGGTGCACCTGACGGTCACCAACTCGATCGCCCTCGCCTCGTGCGAGAGCGTGCTGGTAAGCGTGCTGCCCAGCGGCACGCCCTACTTTGGCACTCCGGCGGCGATGCCGGGGCGGATCGAGGCCGAGAACTACGACCTGGGCGGTGAGGGCCGCGCCTACCACGACGTGAACACCAACAACATCGGCCTCGTCTACCGGACTTCCGAGGGCGTGGATCTCGAAGGGGCCGCGGGCGGCGGCTACGACGTGTACTGGATCGTTGCGGGCGAGTGGCTCGAGTACACGTTCTCCGTGGCCCAGACGGGGTACTACGACATCATCCCCTACGTCGCGACGGTCCCGGGCTTCGGCAACTTCATCCTGTCGGTGGACAACGTGGACGTGAGCGGGAAGCGATCCGTGACATCCACCGGCGGCTGGCAGTTCTGGTCGCCCAAGCGCGTCGAGCGAGTGCTGCTGACGGCCGGCACGCACATCATGCGGTTCGACTTCGACTCCGACACCGACAAGACGGGCTGGCTGTTCAGCCTGAACTACATCGATGTGGAGTTCGTGTCTCCGGCCGGTGTCGCGGACGGCGTCACGCCTCGCGCGTTCGGCCTGTCGCGGAGCTACCCCAATCCGTCCAACGCGCGGACCTCGATCGAGTACGTGCTGCCCGCCGAGGGACCGGTGCGGCTGGCCGTCTATGATGCGTGCGGCAGGCAGGTCCGTGTCCTCGCCGACAGGCGCATGCAGGCCGGCACGCACATGGCCGCCTGGGATGGACGCGATGACGGCGGGAAGCGGCTGGCCAGCGGCGTCTACTTCGTGCGCTTCGAGGCGGCGGGAATGGCTCAGGTCGGAAAGCTGGTGCTCTTCAAGTGATCTGGAGCGGGCCGCTGAGCGAGCCTCGCTGCCCTCGCGAAAGCCAGGAAGTAGCGGTCCAGCGAATCTGAGGTGGAGCGGTACTCATTGTCGCCGACGAAGAAGTCGCACACGACCTCGCGGGCCCGGCAGAGTTCGCGAAGGCGCCCTCGCATCCGCGGGTCGGCGATCGTGAGATCCATGAGCTCGAGGAAGCGAGCAAGGGCCGCCTGCTCGCGCGCGTGATTGCCGCTCGCTCGGGCTCTCAGTGCGCGCGACACCTCGCTGCCGGCATTCCCGAGTTGCTCCATGAGCGTCAAGGTATGCCAGCGGCCGCCCGCCAGGTCGGAGTGCACGCTCATTCGGGGACGAGCTCCGCAATGATGGCCCTGATGAGCGCCTGGATTTGCGGGTTCTCCACACCCCGGCTGGGATTGCCTTGCGATGGGCGCACGTTGATCATCGAGTCGAACTCGATCCAGTCCGGCGACAAGTCCGCAGGATAAAGATTGATGCCCCAGAGTTCGGGCTGACGTGAGCCGTCCTCGAGCAGCCACTGTTCTTCGTCGGAATGGAGTTCCCCGCCCACGACCATGACGCGCCGCTCGCAGTCCACGACCGCCTTGATCAGATCGCCGAAGCCTGACGCCGCAAGCTCGGCAAGCCTCGCGCGTGTGATGGTGTCCTTCACGGGTTCCATGGGTGACATGATGCGGGAGCCTACCTCACGCGCCGACGCCCGCGAAACTGTACATTCCGCCGGTCGGCGAGCGCGAAGTCGGCCTCGCTGCTCGTTCCGCCAGCCACGATATCGATGCCACCATCCCGGAAGGCGATCCCAATGAGGCGCCGTCGAGTCTTGCCGCTCATTCTCCTCCTGCCGCTGGTGGTTGCTCTGGTGTCGATTCCCAGCGCCGCCATGTCGGCCCCACAGCACTCCCGCCTCGACTGGGCGCACGGCTCCACCTTCTACGAGATCTTCGTGCGCAGCTTCGCCGACTCCGACGGCGACGGCATTGGCGACCTGCGCGGGCTCACCTCGAAGCTGGACTACCTCAACGACGGCGATCCCTCGACCACGTCGGACCTCGGTATCGAGGGCATCTGGCTCATGCCGGTGTTCGCCTCCCCCAGCTACCACGGCTACGACACCACCGACTACTACACGATCAACCCGCAGTACGGCACGACGGAGGATTTCCAGGCGCTCATGGCAGCGGCTCATGCCCGCGGCATCCGCGTCATCGTGGACCTGGTGATCAACCACAGCAGCAACCGGCATCCGTGGTTCGTCGAGTCGATGTCGTCGCCGCGAGCGCCCAAGCATGATTGGTACGTCTGGCGCACCGACGATCCCGGCTGGCGGCAGCCCTGGGGCGGCGGGTCCACGTGGCACCCGATGAATGGCGCGTACTACTACGGCGTCTTCGGGGGCGGGATGCCCGACCTCAACATCGAGAACTCGTCGGTGCGCGCGGAGGTCAAGGCGATCGCCTCGTACTGGCTCGAGCGTGGCGTGGACGGTTTCCGGCTCGACGCCGCGCGGCACCTGGTCGAGGACGGACCCGGCGAACAGCAGTGCAACACCGCGGGGACGCACGCCTTCTGGAAGGAGTTCGCCGCGCACGTTCGCGAGGTCGCGCCCGAGGCGCTCCTGGTCGGTGAGAACTGGACGTCCACCGAGAACATCGCGCCGTACTTCGGCTCCACCGACGCCGTCGCCGGAGGCGACGAACTCCCGATGAGCTTCAACTTCCCGCTCGCCGGTTCGATCTTGCAGGCGGTGCGCTCGGGCGACGCGGCGCCGGTTGTCGGGACTCTTGCCGCCATCGCCCGGCTCTACCCCGCCGGCGTGCTCGACGGGACGTTCATCACCAACCATGACACGCCGCGCGTGGCCACCGAACTGGGCGCCGATCCAGCCAAGCTGCGCACGGCGGCCGCGCTGCTGCTGACCCTTCCGGGGACGCCGTTCCTCTACTACGGCGAGGAAGTTGGGCTCAGCGGCGGCAAGCCCGATCCCAACATCCGCACGCCGATGCCGTGGAACGACGGGGCGGGTGGCGGCTTCACCACCGGCACGCCGTGGCGGCCGCTCGCCATGGGGCGCGAGCAGGCCAACGTCGCCTCGCAGAATCGCGACCCGGGATCGCTGCTCGCGCACTACCGCCGGCTGGTTCACCTGCGCGCGTCGTCGCCGGCACTGCGCCGCGGCACCCTGGCAGTGCTCGATACCGGCGCGGCGAACAAGCAGGTGCTGGCGTTCGTCCGCGAGGCGGACGGCGAGCGCATGCTGGTCGTTCACAACCTCGGCAACTCCGTCGGGAAGGCCGGGCCGTGGGACTTGAATGCCGGCACGGCCAAGCTCGTCCATGCCACCATTGATGGCGCGAAGGTGCGCACCAAGGGCGGCATCGGCGTGACCCTGCCCGCCGGCGGCTCGGCCATCTGGCGGCTGCGGTAGTACTCTGCCCGCCGTCAGCTGCACACCACTTCATCCTCATTGCGGAGGCAGGATGCTCGAGACTCGGAGACTCGGTCAGGGAGACGTTCGCGTCGGTGGCATTGCACTCGGCGCCATGGCCTTTGCGGGCTGGTACGGTGCCAGCGACGACGACGCTGGCGTGCGCGCCATCCAGCGCGCGATCGACGAGGGCATCACGCTGATCGACACGGCCGAGGCCTACGGCGCCGGCAAGAGCGAAGGGCTCGTGGGCCGCGCCGTGAAGGACCGGCGCGACCGCGCTGTGGTCGCCACCAAGGCCAGCAAGGGCAGCCCCGCCTATCTGCACGAGGCGATCGACCGCAGCCTCAAGCACCTGGGGCTCGACTACGTGGACCTCTACTACCTGCATCGCGTGGACGCCGACGTGCCGATCGAGGACTCCGTCGGCGCGATGGCGGAGATGGTCCAGGCCGGCAAGGTGCGGGCGATTGGTCTCTCCGAGGCCGGGCCCAACACCGTTCGCCGCGCGCACGCGACGCATCCGATCGCCGCGTTGCAGACCGAGTACTCGCTCATGCAGCGCGACCCGGAACGCGACCTGTTCCCGATCACGCGTTCGCTCGGCATCACTTTCGTCGCCTACTCCCCGCTCTGTCGCGGGCTGTTGACCGGCAAGATCCGCACGGCGGCCGATCTGCCCGCCGGCGATTGGCGAGGCAACGTCCCGCGCTTCCAGGGCGAGAATCTGGCGGCGAACGTCGCGCGTTTGGGGCCGCTGGAGGCGATGGCGGCAAGCAAGGGCGTCTCGATGTCGTCGGTCGCGCTCGCGTGGCTCATGCGCAAGGGCGACGACCTCATCCCGCTCGTCGGCATGGGCCGCCCGGAGAGTGTCGAGCGCAATCTGGAAGCCACGCGCGTGCAGCTCGACGCGGCCGACATGGCGGCGCTCGACGCTGCGTTCCCGATCGGCTGCGCGACCGGGCTGCGCTATCCGGAGGCGGGAATGGCCGCAGTCGGCCGCGAAGCGCCCGAGCGCGGCCCGTCCCACTAGCTCGCGCTCGCCAGCTTCGGCGCTCTTCCCTCTTCGATCGCCTGCTTCAGCTCCGGCGCCTCGGCATCGCGCACGGCAGTCCAGCGCCGCAGCGTGGCCGCGCGCGCGGCCGACGGCGAACGCGTGCCCCACGCGCGCTCCATGTCCACCAGCGTGTTGAGCAGGTCCAGACGCCGGCGCACGTTGATCTCACGGGGATCGCGCAAGGCCTGCTCGGCGAGCAACAGGTACTTCTCGGCCTCCGCGAAGCGTCCGCGCTTGGCGAGGTGCAACCCATAGTAGAACTGGAATCGCAGGCGATCGGGGGGGGGCAGCATCTCGGCGGGTATCCTGGCGAGCGAGGCGAACAACGAGTCGGCCTCGCGCGATTCGCCCGCAGCGTCGAGCGCCGCGGCCAGTTCGCTGTCCAGCCACGCCAGGTTGGGGCCGTCGCCCATGATCTTGCCAAGATGGGCGCGCGTCTCACGAAACTCGCGCAGCGCCTTGGCGTGCTGGCCCTGTTCACGATGCACGCGCGCCAGGCTCGAGCGCGCGAAGTTGGTGTTCATCGACTCGGTGCCCAGCCGGGCTTGCGCGATCGCGACGGACTGCGTGAGCAGGCTTTCGGCCTTGGCCAGGCGCCAGCGGGCCAGGGCGCAGCGTGCCATGTCGCTCAGGGTCACGGCCACCTGGTCGCTGCTGTCTCCCAACGCGGCCCTCCGTCCCGCCAGCACGTCGCGATACAACGCCTCGGCCCCGGCCACATCGCCCACGAAAATCTTCATTCGGGCGTAGTTGTTCATCGTCAACAGAGTCGCCGGATTCTTCGGGCCATAGGCTTCGAGCTTGAGCGGGATCGCCTGCCGGTACACGGAGTCGGCTTCGTCGAACCGGCCGACTCCGGAGAGCGAGATCGCGACGTTGTCCATTGCGGTGGCGATGCGCGACGGCTTGGGCGCGTTGCTGCCCTTGAACATGCCGAGCGCCTGCTGATGGTAGTTCAGTGCCTCGTCGGCGCGGCCCACAGTGCCGGCGAACACACCGAGGGTCGAGAGCGCCTGGCCCACGGCATCCTCCCCGCCGCCGCGCACGCGCCTCGCGATCTCCAGCGACCGGTGTGCGAGCGAGTCCGCGCGCGCGAACTGACCCGTGCGCAGGTACACGCCCGCCAGCACGAGCAACCCGCTGGCCTGATCGGGGTGTGGCTCCGTGTAGATGCGATCGCCCACGGCCAGCCCCAGGCGCGCCAGGGACTCGGCCGCCGGGAATCGCCCGCGATCGATCTCGACCTGCGAGAGATTGAGCAGGTCCGTCATCACGTCGGGACTCCACTCGCCGCTCATCCGGCGGTGCATGTCCAGCGCGAGCCGATGCAACGAGTCGGCCTGATCGAACCGCCCGGTGTAGTGCATCACGTTGCCGAGCGAGTTCAACCCCACCGCCACCGTGCGGTCGCCGTCGGGGTGCAGCCGCTGGCTCATGGCGAGGCCGTCCCGCAGCAGCGGCTCGGCGCTCTCGAAGCGCGAGGCGTCCAGCTGGATGCTGCCGAGCGTCGTCAGGGCATTCGCGGTTTCCTCGTGCGGGCCCTTCTCGAGCCCGCGCCACATCTCGAGCGCCATGCGAGCGAGCGAATCCGCTTCCGTCAGCCGGTCCCGGCGCCAGTTCGTCTCGGCCAGCAGCGACAGGTCGTTCGCCAAGTCCGGGTGCCTGCCCCGGTGCAGCTTCCGGCGCATCTCGTATGCGGCACGCGCGTGCTGGTCCGCCGCGAGCAGGTCGCCGATCTGCAGGTACGTGCGGCCGAGCACCTGCTCGATGCCGGCGGCCACTTCGGGCTGGCCCTTCAGCTCGGTGCGCACGCGCTCGGCCGTGCGGTCGAGGATCTCGCGCAGCAGCTCCGTGTCGCGCCCGCGCGCCACGGCCGGGCCCGCGCCCTGGAGCATGTCGCCCAGGAATGCGGCCACCTGCTTGGCCTTGGCCGCCTCGTTGCGCGCGCGCAGGAACATGCCGGTGCTCACGATCGCCGAGGCCACGATGGCCACCAGCGCCACGGCCAGCGCGGCCACGAGCGGCTTGTGGCGCGAGACCAGCTTGCGCAGCTGGTAGGCCGTGCTGGGCGTGCGCGCGAGCACGGGCTGCGAGCTGCGGTACCGCTCCAGGTCCTCGGCCAGCGCCGCCGCGCTCGAGTAACGCCGCTCGGGCTCCTTGGCGAGCGCCTTGAGCACGATCGCCTGCAGGTCGGCGTCCACGCGCGCGATGCCGCTGGGCGTGTCGCGCATCGCCTTGGGTTCCTGCTCGCCGATCACGCGCATCGCCTCGGGCAGCGACGTGCGGCTCACCTCGTAGGGCCGCTCGCCGGTGAGCATCTCGAACAGGATCACGCCCAGCGTGTACACGTCCGAGCGCACGTCGAGTGTCTGCGTCTCGCCGCGCACCTGCTCGGGGCTCATGTAGGGCAGCGTGCCGCGGATGGCCCCCACGTCGCTCATGATGCTGACCTGCGAGTCGTCGTCGGTGATCCGCGCCAGGCCAAAGTCCAGCACCTTCACCCCGGGCATGCCGGAGCTGGACGAGCTGGCGGCGCTGCCGTCGCTCGGCGCGGGGATCACGATGTTCAACGGCTTGAGGTCGCGGTGAATGACGCCGCGCTGGTGCGCGTAGTGGACGGCCTCGGCGATACGGCCGGCCAGCGCCAGCCGGTGCAGCAGTTCGGCGCGGTTGGCGGGCGACGGTCGCGACGCGAGGTAGGCATCCAGCGTCGGACCCTCGACCAGTTCCATGGCGAAGTACGGCCGGCCATCGGGCAGGCGCCCCGCGCCGTAGATGGCGCCGATGTTGGGGTGGCGCAGCCGGCCCAGCGTTTCGGCCTCGCGCCGGAAGAGCCGCACGTGCAGCGAGTCCGTGTGCGCGCTGCCGCGAATCACCTTCAGCGCGACGCGGCGTCGCGGCTCCTTCTGCTCGGCCAGGTACACCACGCCCATGCCGCCCTGCCCGAGCACACCGAGCAGCCGGTAGCCGTCCACCTCGGCCGGCATCCCGGCCAGGTCGGGCGCGGCCGCCTCGCCGGGCGCGGCATGCAGCGTGCGGGTCTCATCGTCTTCGTGGCTGGGCGGGCGCAGCTCGTCGGACATGGTCGCTCCGGATGGGAGAAGCGAGATCGATGTGCGGGATTGGGAGTGCGGCGCCCTGAGGGTGGCGCTGGAGGCGGCAGGTTAGAGCATGCGGAGGACGGGGCTCAATGGAGGGGGCGGCACGCTCCTCGCCCTCGAGCGCCTACTCGCTCCCGCCCGCCGTCCCGAACCGCTTCGCCGACCGCTCCCGCGCCCGCGCCGCATCGACCTCGCGGTCCTTCGGCGGCGTCGCGGTCACCAGCGCATCGAGCAGCTCGCGCGTGGCGCGAGAAACCTCGTCGACAGCCCGCGCAAAGACCGCCTCGTTCACCCGCGACGGCTTCGTCGTCCCGCTCACCTTGCGCACGTACTGCAGTGCGGCGGCGCGCACTTCGTCTTCCGAAGCAGGCGGCGCGAAGTTGTGCAGCGTCCGGATGTTCCTGCACATGGGGTGCGTTCCTTTCGACTCGTCGTCCGCGGCGCGTCGGCAGCGCCCCTACTCCACCGGCCCCAGGTACTTCTCCAGCCACGCCAGCGTTTCCTTGATCAGGTCCACCTTTGGCACGGTGTGGCCGCGCGGGTAGGTCATGCGCCGCTTGTGCTCGGGAGGCGTGCCCAGCAGCTCGAACATGGGACGCTGCGATGTCTCGGCCGGAAAGAAAAAGTCCAGCTCGCCGTTCAGCATCAGCGTGGGCTGCGTCACTCGCCGCACGTAGTGCACGGGGTCCACCTCGGCCAGCGAGCGCTGAAAGCAGAAGCCCGCCACGTACAGCACGTTTGCGCGAATGCGCTTCTCCACCGCGGGCAGGATCGCTCCCAGCTGGCCGCCCCAACTGGTTCCGAAGTACGCGATGCGGCCGGCGTCCAGGTCGGGGCGCGTCTCGACGTAGTCGATCGCGCGGCCCAGATCACGCCCCCACATGATCACGTGATCCTTGTACAACGCGGTGGGCTCGGGATAGTCCGACGTCAACTCGTCGCCGCGCTCGTACGTGCTCTTGTAGATGGGCAGCAACAGCGCCCGGCCGCTCTTCAGGATCCAGTCCACGCGCTGCACCTCGGCCAGGGTGAAGCTGCGGTTGTGCAGCGCCAGCGAGCCGGGAAACAACACGACCGTCTGGTAGGGCGGCCGGCCGCGCGCGGGCAGGAACAGGTGCGCCTGCATGCGTTCGCCGCCGTACGCGGCCGCCAGCTCGATGGTCTGCCAGAGCCCGGCGAGAACCGGCTGCTCGGCGACGATCCTCGCGTCGAGGGGCGTGCGGTCGTAGCTGAACTGGCGCAGGAAGAACCCGAACACGTCATCCGACACCGTCGGCTCGGCCAGGAAGTCGCGAGTCGGGAACTCGATGGCGCGCGCGAGCCGCTCCCGGTTCGGATCGGGCGCCAGTTCGCGAATGCAGCGGATGCCGTTGGTCGCCGAACGGTCGAATGCGGGCTGTCCGTACGCGTCCACGAACGCGTAGCCCATGTCGTTCCAACCTCCGCCCAGGATGTAGCGCTGGTCGGAACTGCCGATCGAGTTCAGCACCCACTCGCGCACGTTCCCGGCCAGGTCGTGCACGCCAAAGCGATTCACGCTGTTCGTGCTGCCGACGGCCACGGTGCCGCGGCCCGACAGGTTCGCAAAGGGCACAATCAGCGCGCTCGAGAAAGTCATCGCGACGCGGTTCCAGTGAAAGAGCGTCGGCAGCGTCTTGCCCGCCCACGCCGCGTAGGCCGCCGCCTCGTACCAGCTCACGCCGGTGACCGGATGGTCGTCCTCGCCCGCGGGATAGTCGCCCATCTCCCACTTGGCGGGGCCGCTCTGGCCGACCGCGTCGGTCAGGCGCGCCATTGCCTCCGCTCGGGGCAGCATGCGCTCGCCCTCGACGAACGGTTCTCGCCAGAACTCCTCGCGCGTGTAGCCGCCGTCGTCCACGAAGCGCTTGTACTCGCGGTTGGTCACCGGGTGGCGGTCCATCAGGAACGCGCCCGTCGGCTCGGTCTCCAGGTGATCCAGCCCCGGCATGTAGATGGGAAAGCCGCCCGCGGGCACCGCTTCCATCTCGTCGGGAATCTCGCCGGGCCGGTGCAGCGTGTAGCGCCACGTCGGCGCGTCGGCCTCGGTGGCGTTGGTCACCGTGCGGGACAGGTTGAGCACCGTGTCGTGCGCGGTGCGGTGCCCGGTCAGCTCCAGCTCCAGCCGCGTGACACCGCGCGGATACGGCACGTTCTCGAGCGGGGTCCGGCCCAGCTCGATGCGCTCGCCGTCCGGATCGCCGTAGAAGCGCGCCGTCACCTTGGCGCCGGGCGGATCGGACATGATCGTGATCGGCAGCGAGAACTCGGCCCGCAGCCGTTCGAGCATCGGATCGCCCGGCGCCAGCTTCTCGATCTCACGCGCCAGCACGAACGCGTTCCACGACTCGGCGCCTTCCTCCATCATCAGGATGCGCTCACAGATCCGCGCGAGTTCAGGCAGCGCCTCGTCGTAAGGCCAGCGCTGCAGCGCGAGCAGCGCATCGCGCAGCTCGCCAGCGTTCGCGTAACGCAGCGCCGGGTCGCGTTCGAGGCAGCGCGCCACGATCTCGCCCAGCGCGCGCGGCATGGCCGCGTTCAGGCTTGCCGGAGCCTCCGGACGGTCGCGCAGCATGGAGCCGAGCCGCGTGATCGTGTCGTTGCCCCGGAACGGCCGGCGGCCGGTCGCCATCTCGTACAGCACGCAGCCGAGCGCGAACAGGTCGCTGCGCTCGTCGGCCTCACGCCCTTCGAGCTGCTCGGGCGCCATGTACTGGAACGTGCCGATCATCATGCCTGCCGCGGTGAGCGGCTGGTGCACGGTCTCCAGCTGGCTCAGCTCGCCCGCCTCGGGGCGCTGCAGGGCCGGCGCGGCCAGGCCGAAGTCGAGCAGCTTCATCCCCGACTCGGTCATCATCAGGTTGGCAGGCTTCAGGTCGCGGTGCACGAGGCCGGCCCGGTGCGCTTCGGCGAGCGCGCCGGCGATCTGAACGGCGCTCGCGAGCAGCGTCGCAATCGGAAGCGGCCCGCGTTCGAGCCGCGCGGCCAGCGTCTCGCCTTCGATCAGCTCCATCACCAGGTAGTCGGCGCCCTCGTGGCTGCCCACGTCGTGGAGCGTGCAGATGTGCGGATGGTTGAGCTGCGAAAGCGTCCGCGCCTCGCGCTCGAAGCGCGCGCGCAGGTCGTCACTCGACGTCAGCCGAGTGGACAGCACCTTGATGGCGACGTCGCGCCCCAGGCGCGAGTCGTGCGCGCGATACACGTCGCCCATGCCGCCGGCGCCGAGCGGAGCGGAGATCTCGTAGGGACCAAG
>JADLGX010000410.1 GCA_020849095.1 Candidatus Eiseniibacteriota bacterium | reverse complement strand
GTGAGCAGCGTCTGCTCCATGCGCCCCTCGGAGCCGAACACGATCCACGCGTAGGGCGCCGGCGGCGGCCCCAGCTCCTCCTCGGCGGCGCGGAGCAGGCCCGCGGCGTAGGCGTCGTTGAGACGCGACACCACGCGGCCGATGCGCGTGGCCTCGAGCCCGGCGCCGAACAGCGAGTCCACCATGCGCGTCAGCTCGCCCGCGTAGTCCGGCACGTCGCCGTTCGCGGCGCCGGCGCTGACCCGCTTGAGCAGCGCGAGCGGGCTCTGCACCTGGGCGCGCAGCAGGTCGGTGTCGGTGAGCACGCCCACGATGGCGCCGCCCTCGACCAGCGGCACGTGGTGCACGCGGCGCTCCAGCATCAGCATGAGCACGTCGAACAGCGAAGCGCCGGCCTCGAGCGTGACCACGGGGCTGCTCATGACGCTCGCGATCGGCGCCTCGGCGCCGTGCCCTTCCGCCAGCACGCGGCTGCGCAGGTCGCGGTCGGTCAGGATGCCGACGGGCTCGCCCTCCACGAGGATGGAACTGACGCCCAGTTCGCGCATGCGGCGCGCGGCTTCGCCCACGCTGGCGCCGCGCTCGATGGTCACGGGCGCGCGCGTGACCAGCCCGCGCGCCGGCAGCCCCAGGTCGGCGCCCAGCGGAGGCGCGCCCAGCGCGGCGCTGCGGCGCAGCCGGCCGGAGAGGTCGAGCAGGAAGAACTCGCGGAACTCGCCCTCTTCCATGAGCTGCTCGAAGACGTCGGCGGGAAACCGGTAGGCCAGTACGTCCTCGGCCGCGATCACGTCCACGTGCGGACAAGTGCGCCCGATCAGCGAGGGAAACGCGAACGCGTCACCCTCCTCGAGCGTCTGCACCAGCTGGCCGTCGCGCTCCAGTCGCACCACGCCCTTGCGCACCACGTACAGGTGGGTGGCCCGCGGCCCGCCGCGCCGCAGGATCACCTCACCGCGCGCGTGGTAGGCCACCTCGAGCGCCGACTCCGCGAGCCGGAAGGCGCCCGGGCGCAGCGTGTCGAACGGCGGCTGATGGCGCAGGAACTCGGCTGGCTCCAAGGCGGGACTCCGCTGCGCGGCGGCTCGCGCCCAACACCAGGGCCGCCACACATTCGCGGGTGTGCCCGGAAGCGGCCGGCGGCCGGCACCCATCACACCCGAAGAGCTGCAGAGCCATGCCCCACCATGGCGACGTCCGGAAGCTACGCTGGCACGGCTGTGTGTTCCAGCACTCGTTCGAGGCGAGGCACCACTCGCTCCTTGGCGTCCGGTACCACCGCGCCTCAAGACTGCGCCGCATGGTGGATCCGAGCGGCATCCCGGATGGAAGCGCGAGCTCGGCATCGTGATCCGTGCCGGGGAGATCGAACGGTCAGAGGAACCGCGTGGAGATTTCGGCCCCCGACTCCGGGAGACGGAACCGCCGTGTCCGGCAGCTCCTACTCGGAGGGCAGCCGCACCCGCGCCACGCATCCCTTCTCGCCCACCCGGTTCTCGAGCGTCAGCGAGCCGCCGTGGGCCTCGGCGATCTGTCGCGCGAGCGCCAGACCGATGCCGCTGCCGTCGGGCTTGGTGGTGAAGAAGGGCACGAACAAGTTGGCGGTGTCCGCGAGTCCCGGGCCCTCGTCCTCGACCCGCAGTTCGAACCAGCCCTCGCCCACACCCCACGAGATCCACGCCCGTCCCCCGGTCTCCAGCGCCGCGTCGGCGGCGTTGCGAACCAGATTGATGAGCAGCGGGTCGAGCTGGTCGGCATCCGCCTGCAGCACGGAATCGGCCGAGGGCCGCACCTCCACCACGAGACGCGCCTCCATCGCCACGGCCCGGCGCACCCAGTCCGCGACGGCGACCGGCGCGCGCGTGGGCGCGGGCAGCCGCGCGAGCTGGGCGTACGCGTGCATGAACCGCGCGAGCGAGCGTGAGCGCGACTCGATCACCTGCAGCCCCTCGCGCAGGTCGCCCTCGCCCGCCGCGGCGCCGCGATCGAGCACGCCCTGCAGCGAGCCGGCGATGGACTGGATGGGCGCGAGCGAGTTGTTGATCTCGTGGCTCAGCACGCGGATCAGCCGCCGCCACGCCTCGCGTTCCTCGTCGCGCAGCGCGCGGCCCAGGTCGGACACCACGAGCAGCTGGAACGCGCGCCCCTCGTGACGGTAGGTGCCGCGCCGGATCTCCCAGCGCCCGGTGCGTCCGGGCAGCTGCAGCTCGGCGAGCCTCGGCGACTCGCCCTCGAGCGCCGAGGCGAGCCCCAGCGACTCGGCGCTGCGCCCGATCGCGCGCTCGGAGGGCACGGCCAGCAGCTGCTCGCCGTCGCGGTTGACCACGCGCAGGACGCCCTCGGGATCGAACGCGAACAGCGCCACGTCGATGGACTCCATCACCTGGCGGAGCAGCGACGCGGCCTCGAACGCCTCGTACCGGCGCTGCCGGCTCTGCTCGGCCAGCGCGTTGACCTCCCAGTACGCCAGCCCCAGCGAGTCGAACGGGTCGGCGCCGCGCGCGCGAATGGAGGTGTCGCCCTCGCGCACCGCGGCGACCAGGTTGCTGAGCGTCTGCAGCGACCGCGTCGCGCGCTCGCGCACGGCCAGCGCGCCGAGCAGCCACACCATGCCGGCCGCGATGGCGAGCAGCATGCGCAGGCCGGGATTGGCGTCCCAGTTCCACAGCGCCACCGCGGCGATGGCCACCGCGGGCGCGCCGCCCAGCAGCGCCATCCACGTGATCCGGGTGTCGTACGAGAGCCGCGATCGCTTCGCGCTCACGTGCCCGGGGCCCGGATACCGTGGCGCTCGAGCCGGCGGTACAGCGCGCTGCGCGACAGTCCCAGCGCCTTGGCGGCCAGGCTCACGTTGCCGCCGTGCAGTTCGAGCGCGCGCGTGATGTGCAGCCGCTCGGCTTCGTCGAGCGTGAGGCGCTCGACGGGCGGGGCGGCGTCCTCGGGCGCGCGCAGGCCGAGCTCCTCCACACCGAGTTCGCGGCCGCGAGAGAGCAGCACGGCGCGCTCGATGGCGTTGTACATCTCCCTCGCATTGCCGGGCCAGGAGTGCGCGAGCAGCGCGTGGAGCGCGGTGTCGCTGAATCCCTCCAGCTTCCTTCCGTACTGGCCGGCGAAGCGCCGCAGGAAGAGCGCGGCGAGCGCCGGAACGTCTTCCCTGCGCTCGCGCAGGGGCGGGATGTGAATCTCGACCGTGTTGAGCCGCAACAGCAGTTCGTGCAGGAAGGCGCCCTCGGAAACCCGCCGGTGCATGTCCCGCCGGGCCACGCAGATCAGTCGGAAGTTGAGCGGTCTCGCGCGGCCACCCCCGACGCGCGCGAACTCACCGGCCTGCAGCACTCGAAGCAGCGTCGCCTGCGGGCCGGGCTCGAGTCCGTCCACATCCTGGAGCAGGAGTGTGCCGCCTTCGGCCTCCTCGAAGAACCCCGGGCGGTCGGTCGGGACACCCGGGAACGCCCCTTTCTGGACGCCAAGCGCCAGGGCCTCGAACAGGTTCGCGGGCGCGGCCGTGGCGCTGACCCGGACAAAGGGCCGATTCGAGCGAGGCGACGACGTGTGGATCAGCCGCGCGATCGTCTGGCAACCGGCCCCGTACTCTCCGGTGATCAGGACGTTGGCGTGGCTCGGCCCCACGCGCTGCGCCACGTCGAGGACCGCTCGCATGGCGGCCGACTCGGCGACGACGGCTGGCGTTCCCTCGCGGTTCGCGGGGCGGCTTCCTTGCTCCAGCTGAGCGCCGCGCCGGAGCGCCGCGCTCAGTTCGATCTGCGCGCGAATGGTCTGCAGCAGCCGCTCGTTGTCCCACGGCTTGAGCACGTAGTCGCGCGCGCCGCGGCGCACCGCCGCGACCGCGCCCTCGACGCTTCCCCAGGCGGTCATCACCAGCACGGGCAGGCCCGGGTCCAGCGCGCGCAGGCGCTCGATCAGGTCGAGCCCTTCGTTGCCGCTGGTGGTGTCGCGCGCGTAGTTCATGTCGAGCAGCGCGAGCGCGATGCCCTTCTGCTCGACGGCGTGCAGCACGAGCGCGGGACTGGTCGCGGTTTCCACCTCGAAGCCTTCGCCGCGCAGGAGTAATCGCAGCGCGGCGAGAATGTCGGGATCGTCGTCGGCGACGAGAATGCGCACGGGCGTTTCGCTCAAGCGTTCGCTCCCTGAAAAGCAGCCGGGCCGCCCCGGTCGGGGCGGCCGGCAGGTTAGCATGCGGCTCGCTCAGCCTCTCAGCCCTTGAGACGCTTGAGGTCCTTCTTGGCGGGATCGAACTTGGGATCGAGCTTCACCGCCGTCTGCAGCTCGGCGATCGCCTCGGCCTTTCGGGCCTGCTGCTCGAGCGCCAGCCCCAACCGCCAGCGCGCCGCGGCGGGAGCCGGAGCAGCGGGCTCGGGCTCGGCCGCGAGGTAGTGGCGCAGGTAGCGCTCGGCGCGCGCGGGCTCGACCTTGTCGCTCACCAACTGCCGGCCGGCCGCGTACCAGGCGTCACGACGCCCCTCCATGGCCACCTCGGACCGGGCGAGCGTCGCGTCCAGTTCCGCCCAGCGCTTGCCGAACGCCTGGATGCCCGCCAGCAGCTGCCACGAGGCGATCCGCCACGGCTCGAGCTCGGCCGCCTCGGCCGCGAGCTTTTCGGCCAGCGGCAGGTCGCGCTGGCCCTGCGCCAGCCACGCGGCGAGCGCCACCTTGGCGCGCGCGCTGGCGGGGTCCGCCTCGACCGCCTTGCGCCAGCACTGTTCCGCGCGCGCGGTGTCGCGATCGCGCAGCGCGTCCTGCGCCCGCATGCCCCAGCCGCGCACCGGATCCGCCGCCGTGAGCTGGTCGAGCAGCGCGGGACGCTTCTTCTTGTCGCCGCCCACGATTCCCGGTGCCATGCGGTGGAACTCCAGCAGCGCGAGCATCGACTCGACGTGCCGGGGGTCGATCGCCAGCGCTGCCTCGGCCTCGCGCTTGAACGCCTTGCCCGCGCCCAGGCTCTTGAGCACCCCGGCGGAGCGGGCCGCCAGCCCATGCGCCTCGGAAAGCGCGTAGTGCGCATCCGCGGATCCCGGCGCCGCCTTCACCGCGCGCTCCGCCAGCGCGACGGCTTCATCGTACCTGCCCTCCAGCGCCCGGACCCGCGCCAGCACGGCCAGCGAGCCGGCATCGGTGCGCTGCGCCGCGGCCGCTGCCGCGCGCCGGTACGCGCCCCGCTCGTAGAGCGCCGCCGGATCGCCTTCCGCCCCGGCGAGTGCCGGGGCGGAGACGAGCATCAACCACAGGAATCCCATCGCGAATCGGGTCACGGCCATTCCTCCTGACTTCCGGACACGCGGGGAGCGTTCGGGAATCAGTCCCCTCTCAGGGCCAGCATCGGGCTCACTCGCGTCGCCCTCCACGCCGGCACCCAGGCCGCCAGCAGGCCCGAGAACGCGAGCATGAGCGTGACGATCGTGAACGTCGGCGGATCCGTGGGGCTCACGCCCTGGATGGCCGCGGTCATGAATCGGGTCACGGCGAACGCCAGCGCGAGCCCGATCGCGATGCCGATCATCGTCAGCCGGAAGGCCTGCCCGATCACCAGCCTGAGCACGCTCGAAGCTTCCGCCCCGAGCGCCATGCGAATGCCGATCTCGCGAGTGCGCTGCGCCACGTTGTACGCCATCACACCGTACAGGCCGACCGCGGCGATGATCAACGCCAGAACTCCGAACACGCCGATCATGGACGCGAACAGGCGGCGCACCCAGAGAGCGAAGCGCAGCTGCTCTTTCATGGTGCGCAGGTCGTACACCGCGATGTCGGGGTTCATCGCGCGCACCGAGCGGCGCAGCGCCGACGACCCGATCGCGCCGTCGCCCTTGGCCTCGACCACGAACCACATGGTCTGCATCGCCTCCTGCATCTCCGGCACCCACACGCTGCCGATCACCTTGTCGTCGCTCTCGACGCCCTGCTCGATGTCCGCGGTCACGCCCACGATCGTGCGCCACGGCACGGAGTCCGGCTCACCGGCGAATCGCAGTCGCTGCCCGATCGGATCGCGGCCGGGAAACAGCCGCTTGGCCGCCTCCTCGCTGACCAGCGCGACACGCTGGCTGGTGGAGTCGTCGGCGAGCGTGAACTCCCGCCCCTTCAGCAAGCGGATGCCGACGGTCTCGAGCGCGCCCGGCATGGCGAGCCAGAACGAGGCGTTGGGTGCGGTCTTGTCGTCCTTCGTGTCCAGTGTGCGGACGGTGCGCGCCCAGTTGTCCCGGCCCAGCGGCAGGTTGTTGAGCGCGGAGACCCGCACCACGCCCGGCTCCGCGCCGACGCGGCGCTGCAGTTCGGAGAAGAACCGCATGCGCGAGGGCTCGTCCGGATAGAGCGCGATCGGCAGCAGGATGCGCCCGGCGACGATCCCGTCCGTGCGCACGCTCTTGCCCGCCTGATCGTACCGCAGGAACGTGCGGATCATGAGCCCGGCGCCGATGAGCAGCACGATCGAGAAGGCGATTTCCGCAACGATGAGCGTGCTGCGCAGCCGCGCGCCGGCCCGCGACGTGCCGGCCTGCACGCCGCCCTCACGCAGCGCTTCGGTGAGGTTGTCATCCGACGCGTGCAGCGCCGGCGCCAGCCCGAACACGACTCCGGCCAGCACGGCGAGCGCCGCGGTGTAGAGCAGCACCGGGCCGCTCATGTCGAACACCAGGAACCAGGGCTTCTCGAGCGGAATACCCAGGGGCCAGATGGTGTTGCCCCACCACCCGAGCGCAATGCCGAGCCCGCCGCCGAGCAGCGACAGCAGAACGCTTTCGGTGAGCAGCTGCCGCACGACACGGCCGCGCGTGGCGCCGAGCGCGATGCGCAGGCCGATCTCACGCCGGCGGGTGGCGGCGCGAGCCAGCAGCAGGTTGGCGACGTTCGCGCAAGCCACCAGCAGCACGCACGCCACGGCGACCAGCAGGATGATCATCATGGCCCGTACGCCGCGCGCCCAGTTCGCCTGCATGCTCACGGTGCGCGAACCCGTGTCCTTCATGTCGGCGTGCTGCTTCGCGAGCCCGCTCCAGATCGTCGCCACCTCGACGCCGGCCTGCTTCACCGACACGCCGGGCTTGAGCCGGGCGAACACGTTGAGCGCGCCTTCCCCGCGGCCGGTCTGCTCGGACGCGTCGAAGCCGGCCGGGATCCAGAAGTCCGCCACCTCGGGAAACTGGTTGCCCGCGGGCATCACGCCGACGATCTCGCGCGTACGGCCGTTGAGCCGGAGCGTCTTGCCGAGCGCGTCGCTGCGCCCGCCGAAACGCGTGCGCCAGATGCGCTCGCTGATGAGCACCTGGCTCCAGTTGCGTCCCCACACCTCTTCGTCGCGCGTGAAGTTGCGCCCGAGAATCGGGTTCAGTCCCAGGGTGGGAAGCGTGCTGGCCGTGATGCTGGCGCCCGAGAAGCGCTCCGGGTCGCGGTCGAGCGTGACGATCGCCTGGTGGTCCCAGTAGGCCGCGACCGAGCTGAACGACTTGGCGCGATCGCGAATCTCCATGTAGTTGAGCCACGAGATCTCGCCGTTGTCCCAGCCGTGCAGCGGATCGGTCTGCTTGATGTCCACCAGCCTGTGCGGCTGCGGCAGCGGCCAGGGGCGGAACATCATCCCGTAGACCATGGTGAACATGGTCACGTTCACGCCGATGCCCAGCGCCATCACGATGACCACGATGGCGGTGAAACCCGGAGTGCGGCGGAGGGAGCGGATCGCGTAGCGCAGGTCCTGGATCAGGGTGTCCATGTTCGCTCCCCGCTCAGCGCTGGCGCTGTTCGTCGACGACGCGGCCGTCGAAGAGTTGGACGGTGCGCTCCGCGTGACGCGCGAAGCGGTTGTCGTGCGTGACCATGCAGATGGTGGAACCCATCTTGTGCAGCTCCTGCAGCAGTTCCATGACCGCGTCGCCGTTGGTCGAATCGAGGTTCCCCGTGGGCTCGTCCGCCAGCAGGATGAGCGGATCACCGGCGAGAGCGCGCGCCACGGCGACGCGCTGCTGCTGACCGCCCGACAGCTGCCCGGGAAGGTGGCGCGCGCGGTGCCCCATGCTCACGCGCTCGAGCGCCTCGCCGACGAGCCGCCGGCGCTCGCCCGCACCCATGCCGCGGTACGTGAGCGGCAGTTCGACGTTCTCGAACACGGTCAAGTCGCCGATCAGGTTGAAGCTCTGGAAGATGAAACCGATCTGCCGGTTCCGGATGCGCGCGCGGTCGGCGAACCCCAGGCTCTGCACCGGCACACCGTCGAGCCAGTAGGCGCCGCCCGTGGGCGTGTCGAGCAGCCCGAGAATGGACAGCAACGTGGACTTGCCGCAGCCCGAGGGGCCCGAGATGGCCACGTACTCGCCCTTGCGGATCTCGAGGTGCACGCCGGACAGCGCGTGCGTTTCGACCTCGTCGGTCGTGAACACCTTGCTGAGCCCATCCAGCCTCAGCATGGCCTTGCCGTTCTCTCCCCCGTTGCTCGAAGCGTTCCGGTTCGCGGTGTCGGGGCGATCACTCGTGCTCACGGTCATCATTCCTCCTCGGGCGGGGAGCGCCGGGGTCTACTTCAGGATCACTCGGGTTGCGGTGCTCCACTGCGACATCTCGCTGAGGATCACGCGGTCGCCTTCCTTCAGTCCTTCCAGGATCTCGACGGCGTCGGCCGAGCCGCGCCCCACGCGCACGGTCACGCGCGTGGCGGTGCGGCCGTCGGCTTCGAGCCGGAACAGCTGCGTCGTCGCCTCGGTCGAGCCGTCGGCCGGGCGCCCCACGTGCAGCGCGTCGGCGATGCGCTCGATCTGGATGACGCCGTCCACCGACAGGTCGGGGCGGGCCCCGCGCGGGAGCGCATCGTCGAGCGCCACGTCCACCGCGACCGTGCCGCCCTGCACCGCGGGGTCCACGCGCGACACGTGGCCGGCGATGAAGCCGTTACGCGTGTCCACGCTGGCCTTGAGTCCCAGCGCCAGGTCGCGCGCCTGCGACTCCGGCACCATGAGCACGGCCTTGAGCCGGTCCTGCCCGGCCACCCGGGCGATCTCCTGGCCCGGGTTCACCCACTGCCCGGGCTGCAACGCCAGCGCCTGCACGACACCCTTCTGCCCGGCGCGAACGGTCATCGAGGAGACGCGGTCGCGCTGGAACGCCGCGATCGAGCGCAGCCGGTCCACCTCGGAGCGGCGCAGGGCGATCTGGGCCTCGGTGGCTTCCTCGACCACGGTGAGCCGGCGCTTTTCGCTGTCGTAGCGTTCGCGCGCCTCGGAAAGCCGGTCGTTCGCGCGCTCCAGGTCCATGCTCGAGCTGAGTCCGTCGGTCGAGAGCCGCTCGGCGACGCGCACCTGGCGCTCGGCCTCGCGCATCTCAGACCGCGCCGTGGCCGCGGCGCTCACCGCGGCGAGCCGCTGGGTTTCGAGCGACGCCCGCTGCGTGGCGAGTTCGGCCTGGGCCAGCGTCAGCTGGCGCTCGGCGTCGAGCGCCTCGAGCTGCACGTCGGGGTTGCTCATCTCGAGCAGCACGCTGCCTTCTTCCACCCGCGTGCCGGGGCGGGCCACGATGCGCTCGATACGCCCGGCCGTCATGGCCGACACGATGCGCAGGTCCTCGGGCACCAGCGTGCCGTTGCCGCGAACCTGGCGCAGCATCTCGCCGCGCTTCACCGTGTCGATGAGCAGCGTGGCGCGCTCCACTCCCGGCCCGGCGGGCTTGAGGCTCATCAGCCCGACCAGCGCGAGCGCGACGACGGCCACGATGCCGAGATAGATCGGCAGTCGTGTGCGCGGCTTCTTTTCGCGTGGAATGTCCATGTTCCCCTCCGTGCGCCTTGGACGGAGCGGCGCGAGAAGGGGTTACAACGGGTTTCACGCGAACGCGTGAGGCGGGCCCAAGCCGTTGCGGGACAATCCGGTCAGCGCGCGCGGGCGCGCGGGAGGCCGGCAGGCAGGTGTCCGGTAATGGGACGGCCATTCCCAAAAACGCACGCGCGGCGAGAGAGTTCCCCCCCGCCGCGCGTGGTGGTGGTCCGCGGTGCCGATCAACGGCGCAGCGACTTGATCCTTCCCCACGTGGTGTTGGCGGCCGGCGTCGGCTCGCCCGCGGGACGGAAGGCGATGTCCACGATCTTGTCACCCGGCGCGGGCGACAGGACGGTGGGGTTCAGCTCGGCGAACGTGATCGGGTCGAACTCGTGCAACTGGGCGGTCACGCCGTCCACCACGTAGATGTGGCCGTTGTGCGGGCTTATCTCGATACCGTGCGTGTTGCCCCAGAATGCGTTGCCGAACGTGCCGAGCAGGTTGTGCGCGGGCGTCGAGTCGTAGCGATAGACCAGGTTGGTCCCCAGCGCGGTCACGAGGATCTCGCCGTTGAGGAACTCGACATCGTTCGTACGCGAGCCGGGGGGCAGGTTCCACGCGGTGATGATCGCGCCCGAGTTGGGATCCAGTTCGACCACACCCGCGCTGCCGTACAGGCCCACGTACAGATTGCCGTTCGGCCCGTAGCGCATGTCGGAGGGCATGCCGCCCGGGAGCGTCGCGAACACCTGGATGAACGCGCCGCTGACTCCGTCGTACTCGACGATCTTGTCGTTGGCGGTCTCGGCCACCAGCACGTTGCCGTTGGCGCGGTAGATACCCGACCACTGCCAGACGGCCGGGCCGTAGGTCTTGATGTAGGCGCCCGTCGTGGCGTCGTACTCGAACACGCCGCCGGTGAAGCCGCCCACCAGCACGCGGTTGTTGGTGGTGCCGAAGTCGATCGACAGCGGGCTGTTCGTGGTGAGCGTGAAGTTGCCCAGGAACGAGCCGGTGACGCCCGTGTACATGCGCACCGTGTTCGAGACGTCGCCCGTGATGTACATGTCGCCGATGGCGGCGCGGGCGGGGGCGGCGGCAAGGCCGAGCGTGCCGATCAGCGCGAGCGTGAGCAGCGAGGTGCGGGAGCGGGTAGCGAGGATCATGGGCACTCCTGACGGATGGGGTTCAGGAACGGCGGCTCTGTCGTGAACGCAATCGCGCGAAGCCCGAAGGCTCCGCGCGAGCACTTCCGGCAAGAGCATGGCACCCCCCGCCCGGGCGGGGCAATGGGAGAAATGCAATCCCCCGCCCTAAGGCGCCGATGGGATCGAATCGTCGAGCGGACCCGCCGCCTCGGCCCAGGCCCGCCGCACGAACCAGTCCACCAGGTAGACGGCGAAAGACTCTTTTTCCGCCTCGGTCCCTCCCGTGATGGCCGAGCGCAGCCGCAGCACCTCGGGGTCCGCGAGGACCGATTCGGTCGCTTGCTCGCGCGTGCGCCCGCCGGCGCGCGC